>DASWGX010000386.1:0-2647 GCA_036393455.1 Polyangiaceae bacterium | reverse complement strand
ACTGGAACAAATGCGCGAAGAGATGCAGCGGCTCGGGCAATTCCCGGCGGGTGCGCGCGTGAGCGACCACGGCGTGCGCGAGCTCGTCCACGACGGAACGGAGCGGGATGCTCTCGAGCGTCACTCCCTCGAGGACGCCGCCCGCCTTGGGAGCGCGATCGAGCGCCACGATTGGATCGTGGCGCACCCAATCGAAGCCCGCGTGCGGGCGATGCGCGCAGACCAGCACCTGCGCGAAGCTGAGATAAAGCGGATGAACGACGACCGACAGACTGACGCCGCCCTTGCCCCGCCCGGTGAGCGCCCATGGCCCGTTCGAGGGACGCGCGGCGTCGTCCGTCGGACCCATCGCATCCTCGATGCGCTCCCTACGAACGGGATCGGACTCCACCGCCAAGAGCGGCGCGTAGACGGCGATGCGCGGCACGTTCAGGCGTCGCGTGTCCTGCTCCAGCGCGAGCAGCCAGCAATCGCGTCCCTCCTGATCGAGCTCCCGATAGGCGATGGCGGCCGCCAACGCCGCCTCCGCGTCCACGGCCAGCGCGTTGAGCCATTCGCACCACGCCGAGACGTGACGGTGATCGCGCATCTCGGTGCCCGTGTCGACCCAGGTAGGCTCCGCCATAGGTCGGCGAAGGTACGGGAATCGGATCGCCAGAGCAAGCGCGTTGTGTCGATCCCGAAACGTTGTCGTGGCGGCCTCTGCACGCCGCACTTCGCTGCTCTCGCTTACTCCGCGACGCTGAGCGAACGAACTTCACGGCTCATGTCCGCCAGCAGTTCATCCAGTTCCCACGCGCGAGACTCGGGAGCCACGGCCATGAGCTGACCGGATCCAACGGTGTAGAGCGCCGCGACGCCTTCGCTAGCTTCAACAATCCCCTTAAGGAACACTTCTTCCGCCGGCAAGACGGAAAGCCTTCGCGACACGAGCCCGGGACCGCACAGCGTTTCCAGCGGTTGCTTGGAGAAACTCATGGGAGCACGCTGAGGCTAGATCGTTGTGCACCCCGGCAGCAGCGCTATCCTTCTCCTCGCTTTCCACAACTCGACCACAGGTCTGTTCCCCACACTCGCGATGTCCGGCCCCGAACAACCCGCTTTGACGGATCCGATCGACGCAGTTTCGTCCGGGGCGCCGGATGACGACGCCGAAGGGCCGAAGGGCGACGAAGCGTACCTCGGCCTGCCCGCCGGATTGGATGAGCGCCCCTACGAGGACGACGAATCCGTGCCGGACGATTCCACGCCCGCTGAGCAGGCCGCCCCGGGGCTCGTCGACGACGAGGCCGCCCCCGACGGCGAAGCCATCGACGAGACAACGGTTTGGCTCGACGTGACGGGCGTACTCGCAGGGCTGGACGCCATCACGCAGGCCGACGACGGCGAGCTCGACGGCATCGACGATCCGTCACTCCTGGCGGACAGTCCCCTCGGGTACGGAAACGAAGAGGAAACAAACGGCGAGCGCGATGCAGCCCTGGACCTTCTGGGCGAGCTCGAGCTCGAAGGCGAGGAAACCCCGCCGAGCCCCGGCAACGATCGCGACATCGGCCCGCTGGAGCGAGAGAGCTTCGTCGAGCTCGTCGAAACCGGAGCACCGCACGGCCGGCCCTGGCGTCCCCTCGACGGCAGGGGGCCCAGCGACGCTACCTTCGCCGTGAGCGTGGCAGAGGCACAGCTGTTCGTCGCGGGCTACAGCCTCTGGCACCGCGACTCCGAGGGGCTGTGGTGCGAGCATCCGCGATCGGAATGGGGCCCCGTCACCACCATCGTTGGCGTCGCGGCCGGCTCCGCGCTCGCAGCAACGCGGCTCGGTTGCGTGCTCGGGGTGGAGCGCCGGAAAGGCGGACTGCACGCGACGACGACCTCGCGCTTCTCCGTACCCGACCGTGGCGAAAAGCCCGTGATCGCGAGTTTCAACCGGGGGCGGCGTGCGCTGTTCACCGGGCAATCCGTGTTCGCACTCGACCCCGAGGGCCGTATCGAGAGCGAGTTTCTCCTGGCCGGCACTCCGCTCGCGATCGCGAGCTCGGATGAAAGATTGTACGTCCTCGCAAGCGCCGAGCGCGGAGCCCGCCTGCACGAACTGGACGCCGCGCTCGAAAGCTGGAACGAGCGCGCGCTCTTCGGTCCCGCCGCCGAAACCGCCACGCGAGGCGGCGCGCTGCTATCCGCGTCGGGCAGCGTAGTCGCCGTCGCGGACTTTCGCGTCGGCGTCGTCGTGTCGGCGGACCGCGGCGACAGTTTCACGACCATTGCCGGCTCCGCGACGTGCACCGCGCTAACGGCGGGGAGCTATCGCGGCAAGCCCAGCGTCTGGGCGGCGCTGTTCAGCGAGCTCCGCGCGCATGCGTCGCTGCTCTTGATCGACGCCGCCAGCGGGGCCGCGGAGACTATCGCGGAGCTCGAAGCGCGATCCGGACGCGACGACGATGGTCCCCGCGTCCACGCGCTAGCCTACGACGACTCCTCGGAGACGCTGTACGTCGCGGGCGAGCACGGCTTGTACGCGTTCCGCGCGCCGGCCGCCGGAGCCGAAACTCGCTGAGCGCCGGCCTCAGCGGGCACGCACGCCGGCCACGGCGTGATCGCGCACGAATGCGACCAGTTCTTGAACGTAGCCGAACGCGACGCCCACGACCGT
>DASWGX010000385.1:0-14718 GCA_036393455.1 Polyangiaceae bacterium | reverse complement strand
CCTACGACCAAGTGAACCGCGCCGGCCGCTTCCTCTTCCCCGACCAAGAGGACGTGAACGCGACGTATCCGTCGCTCATCGGCTATGTGCGGGCGCCGGCCTCGCGGAGTGGGGCGGGCGAGCCGGGGACGGCGAGCGGCGGTGCGAGCGTGCCGGCGGGGTAACGCGGTCCTTCTGCCCTTGCCGCTTCGTCGTCTATCTTCGCGACCTCGAACAGGAGCGGCGGTGCCGGAGCTCCCCGGTCCGCATCTCGCGAAGCGGGACGGCACGAGGCTGAGCGAACAGACGCCGCCAAAGCTCAGCGCAGCGCGTCGAGCGGGCTCCGTACCCCGAGGCCTCCGCGGTTCAGCACATGCGTATAGATCATGGTCGGCCCTTGTACTCCGTCGACATCCACACCGAGTAACAGCAAATCCCATACCGAGCGGGCAGCGAGGCCATTTGCGCTACCGCGCCCTCCAGCAAGATGGCGAAGCCACTCGTCGCCATGGCGAGCGCCACCGTTCATACGGACCAGGCTTTATTCAGTTGGACGGACCAGCAGGATTGCTCGTGGGCGTGTTCGGGCTGCTCAGGGGGCGGCGGCTCGTGCCTGGGAGCGTCCGGAAAGAGGGTCCGAAAATTCCGCCGGCTTGCGTCGTGTTATCCGATAAGATAACCTACACCAAGTGGCCGACATCGCGTGGGGACCTTGGCAGGTCAAGCACATCACGCGACGCCACGGCGTCTCATCCACGGACTTTGACACGGCATGGCACGATCCCGAACGGCAGGACTTGGCGAAGCAGCTACACGCGGAGCACGGCCCGTACTTCCGGAGTATCGGATGCGCGAAACTCGGAAATTCCTTGATGATGGTCTGGCGGTGGCAAGAGGATGGGGTGACGGTCTGGCCCATCACGGCGTACTTCCCCAAGCGACGGCGCAAGCGTCGACGCTGATGAAAGGCTGACATGTCTATCCGTCGCTATCGCAAGGATCCGCGAACGTCGTCCGAGAAACGAGCCGACAGTGCTGTGCGACGTCTCGCCGAACGGGGTGAGTTCCTGGAGGTTGACGCTGGTCTCGAGCGCCAGGCGGAGGAGCACGTGCGACGCCGCCAACAGGCGCGGCGCGAGACAGTTGCCTCCCTGGGGAAGGAGCTGGGGATCCTCCGACGCGCGCATGGATGGACGCAAGAGCAAGTGGCAGGCGCGCTGGGCACCAATAAGAGCAACATCAGCCGGCTCGAAAGCGGGCACTATGGCGGGATGACCATCGAGTACTTCATCGCGGTGATCGAGGCGTTTCGAGCACTGGATGACGCTTCGTCTCGTGGTGCGGGGCACCGTGGTATCGTCCGTGCGCAGAGGCCGCCCAACAAGGCGTTGCACCCGACGAGAGCCTCGCGTGCGCTCGGCTCTCGCGGGTGAACGCCGGCCGTTGGGCGGGCGCGGGGCTCCAAACATCCGACGTTGCCGCGCGTATTCCGCGTAGTAGGTATCCGACCAAGCGATGGCGAACGAAGCAACGCAGGAAGGAACAGTCTTTCTTTCGTATTCATGGAAGGACAAGTCTCACGCAGACCAAATAGACTCCGACTTGCAACAGTTCCGGATCCAAGTCATCCGAGATGTAAGAGACGTCAAGTATCGGCAGCGCATTTCTGCCTTCATGGAGAGAATCCGGGAGACGGATTTCGCACTTCTGCTACTCAGCGACAGTTATCTCAAGTCTCAGAATTGCATGACGGAGGCGCTGCACCTCCTCGACGAGCGAGACTTCGAGAAGAAGCTTCTCCCAGTCGCACTTGGCGATGCGAAGTTGCACGATCCCTCCGCCTGGCTTACCTACACGGCCCACTGGAAGGCGCGTGTCGACGAACTGACGAGGGCTGTGGCTCAACATTCGGCAACATCAGCCATACCCACTCTTCAGAAGCTCAAGGAACTCGAGGCAATCCACGCGCGAATCAACGACTTTCTCAGCTACATCTCCGATATCAAGCACGTCGCCTTCGACGAACTGCGCGCGGAAGGTTACAGAAGCGTCCTTGAAGCGATCGGACACGTGGATGCTACGCATCTCGTCGAGCTGCTCCAGATCTCGGTTGAACCAGATCTCGAACAGCAAGAAACCGCACTTGATGACTGGTTCGCGAAGTACCCTCCTGTCTCTGACGCGTATGGGCTCCGAGCACGAATCGCACTCCGCAGAAATCAGCTATCCCGTGCCCAAAAGAACTTCGAGCAAGCGATCGAACTCAGCCCAGACAACGCGGCGCCGCTAAACAATCTTGGTCACCTCTTGTGGCGCAGTGGAAAGGACGTTTCACGAGCAAGGGAATTGTTCGAACGCGCGATAGCATCAATGCCAAACCTGGCGGAAGCTCGACTCAACCTCGGAGTGCTGCTCAGTGACAAGTTTGAAGACGACGACGGAGCCCGCGCCCAGTACGAGGCGGTAATCGCAATCAACCCAGCGGAGCCGCGCTCGTACAACAACCTCGCGAACCTTCTTCGCGGCGGCCCTGACGAAAAGGCAAATTCAGCCCGGATTTGCGAGCTCTTCGAGACAGCTCTCAGCCTTCAGCCCGACTACCTCGACGCGCGGCTAAACTACGTCAACCACTTGTCGGAGATTCTTGGAGCTCAGGACGCCGCCGAAGTTCTGATCGCCGGATTTCACCCACAGACTCCCGAACAACAGGAACTTGTCGGGCTGCTGAGGAAACGAGTAGCCTTCCATCGAAGGCAGTCGCCCCCGCACCAGCCCAAGACAAGCAAGAACGCGGAGAAACGCAAACGCAGACAGCGTAGGAAGAAGCCCTGAACGCTCGCGGGCGGCTCGGGCTGCACCCAACAAGGCAATGAACACCGACCGGCTCCCTGACGCGCCTCGCCTTGCTGAAGGGCTCCTGGCGGTGGCGGCTGATCGCCGCCGTTTCCTATGATAGCCTTCCAACCTGGCAGCTCCTGGCGCTTGTAGCCGGCGGGTTATTGCCAAGATCGTTAGAAAGGCCGGGGAGATTTCGAGAAGGGTGCCGAACTGGGCAGGGCTTCATGACGAGCTTGGCCAGCTTTCTCGCGGTTCAGAACGGCTCGGAGGCTCTTCCCCCGCCGACGTTCGAGAACGTGCTTCGCTACATGCGAAGCGGCCGTGGCATCGGCGAATGGGTTCACGTCGACGTTCTGTTCCAAGCTTACTTCATGGCGTTCTTGATCCTCGCCTCGATCGGCGCGCCCCTCGACGCGAACATTCCGTACTCGTCGAGCGCGAAGCAGCTCGGTTTCGCGACGTTCGGCGGCCCTCACATCGCGACGCTCTTGTGCGAGGTTTCGACGCGCGCCCTGCACGCGACGTGGTACCAGAAGTGGTTCGCACACCGCCGGCTTCGTCCCGAAGCCTACGCGGGGGCGGTTCACTCACGCCTCTACCTCGCGTCAGTCGGCGACGGCAGTCAGGATCGCTTTCCAGTGCACCAGGAGCTCCTCAACTCGCTGGCCAGCTCGACGCGTCTCGGCGCCAACATCCCCGCCGGCAACGCGCTGCTCTCGATGGCGTTCCCGGAGGGCTCCCCGACGCACCCGGCGTACACCGCCGGGCACGGGACCGTTGCGGGCGCTTGTACCACGATCCTCAAGGCGTTCTTCAACGAGAACTTCGTGATTCCCAATCCCCGTCAGCCGAGCACGGATGGGCTTTCGCTCCAGAATTACACCGGGCCAGCCCTCACCGTGGGCGGAGAGTTGAACAAGATTGCGAGCAATACCGGGACTGCGCCGGGAGCTCCGGCGACCTGCGTGCGCGCACCCGCCGCGCCCGTCTGGGATCGTTGAGGCGAACCATGCAGCGGGAGGGTGATGCAAGGGAATCACCCTCCCTTGCCCAGATCGGGAAAGGGCTAGTGACCAATCAACGCCGTTGGCGCGCGAGCGCATCTTGGCGCTGGGCGCCGTGCGCCTTGCTCCTGCTGGGTTCGGCATTCTACCCGCTCGTGATGGTAGCGCTGCTTGCGGGGCAGGACGCTCCTCGTTCTGGCATGGCTCCGCTCGCCCCTACTGCGCTGCCCGGAGCGAGGCGCGCGACGCTCGTCGAGCTGGCCGCTCCGTCTCCGTCTCCATCGCTCGCGACACAGGAGCCCGAGCGCGGCGTCGGCGCGAAACCACCGGACTCGGACGAGACACCGCGAGGTCGCGGCTTCTCGCCGCCGCTGGCTCGAACGAACGACGCCGAGCCCGCGTTCCCGGCGATCGACTTCCCGGCGGCGCGAGAGCTCGAGCTCGACTGAAAGGCGCGGAAACGCGCGCGGCGCGCTGGACGCCTCGCGAAACGCTCCGGCCGGCGCCGTGCGAAAGCCGCGTTGCGCGAGCTCTGCAAGGGTGCGATGAAACGGGGCATCCCGATGACCGCGTCCAACGATCGCCCCGGTATCCTGCTCGATCGCGACGGCACGTTGATCGACGTCGTGCGCGAAGAAGAGAGCGGTGTTCTTTCGGTGGCGTTCCATCCGCGGCAGCTCCGTCTCTTGCCCGGAGTCGTGAGCGGGCTCCGGCGGTTCGCCGAGGCCGGGTACGCGCTGTCGATCGTCACCAATCAACCGGGACCGGCGAAGGGGCAGTTCTCGCGCGAAGCGGTGGAGCGGACCAACGCGGCGCTGGTCGAAATGCTCGCGGCGGAGGGGGTCTCGATCGAGTGCGTCGAAGTGTGCCTGCACCATCCTTCGGGCGGGCCGGGTGGAGACGCGAGCCTCGTCGGGCCGTGCGAATGCCGCAAGCCGAAGCCGGGATTGCTCGAACGAGTGATCGAACGAGGCCGCCTCCGCCGTGAAAGCACGTGGATGATCGGCGACTCGCCGGTCGACGTCCTGGCCGCGCGCGCAGCGGGCGTGCACGCCGCGCTGGTCTTTCCGCGGAGCCGCTGCGAGCTCTGTCCGCTCCTCGGCGGTCCGCCGGTGGCGCCGGCTCTGGTCGACGAGCATTTCGACGCGTTGGCACGGGCCGTCGTCGCGCGCTCCGGCGCCGCGGACGCGCGCTAGGCGCCTTTGCGCTATGGTCCGCGCGAGAACCCCGTATGGCCCTATTTCTGGATAGCTCGATTCCCGAGGAGATCCGGGACCTGTTCCGCTGGGGAGTCTTCAGCGGCGTGACGACGAACCCGCTCATCTTGTCGCGAGAAGCGCCGACGGAGGATCTGGAACCGCGCATCAGAAGCGTGCTCGATGCATCGGCGGGGCCGGTGTCCGTCGAGCTCATGAGCGAGGGCGAAGCCGAGATGCTGGAAGAGGCCGCCCGCTACGCCGCGTGGGATCGCGAGCGAGTCTGTATCAAAGTGCCGTTTTCCGAAGCGGGGCTGCGCGTCGTCCACGAACTCGCCCGGCGCGGCACGCGCACCAACGTCACGTGCACCATGAGCTTCAACCAGTGCTACCTGGCGGCCCTGGCCGGCGCGAGCTACGCGAGCTTGTTCGCCGGGCGCGTGCGCGACATGGGTTACGACGTGTGGCCAATCGTGGAAAGCATCCGCAAGGTCTTCGATCGCGAGGCGACGCCCGCGCGCCTACTCGTCGGGTCGATTCGTCACGCGCACGACGTCACCGAAGCGCTCTCGGCCGGCGCCCACGTCGTCACGGTGCCGCCGGCCGTCGCGCGCAACATGCTGAACAACCCGCAAACGGAGCTCACCATCCGTCAGTTCAACGACGCGTGGAAGAACCGTCGCGGCGAATGACGGAGCTTACCGGCGCCGGCACGCTCATCGTGACGCCGACTTACAACGAGCGGGAGAACATCGGGCGCTTCGTGGCGTCGGTGCTCGCGGCGGCTCCCGGCGTCCACGTGCTCGTCGTCGACGATGCCTCCCCCGACGGCACCGGCGAGGAAGCCGACGCCATCGCCGCGCGCGAGCCGCGCGTCTCCGTGCTGCACCGGGCGGGCAAGTACGGCCTCGGGACGGCCTACGTCGAAGGTTTCTCGAGCCGGCTCTCGGACTACCGGTACTTCGTGGAGATGGACGCGGACCTGTCGCACGACCCCGAGCACCTGCCTCGCTTTTTCGCGGCGCTCGCGGCAGGCGCCGACGTCGTGATCGGCTCGCGCAACATTCCCGGCGGTCGCGTCGAGGGTTGGGGCCCGGGACGCCACCTGCTGAGCAAGGGAGGTTCCCTGTACGCGCGTACGGTCCTCGGCGTCGGCGTGCGCGACCTTACATCGGGGTACAAGGCCTACACGCGCCGGGCGCTCGAGGCGATCGACCTTGGCGCGATCGCTTCGAACGGCTACTCGTTCCAGATCGAAACGACGTACCGAGCTCTCGGAGCTGGGCTCAGCGTCGTCGAAGTGCCGATAGTTTTTTCCGATCGCCGCGCCGGCCGCAGCAAGATGGGACGGAGGATCGTGCTGGAGGCTGTCGGCGTCGTTTGGCGCCTACGAATAAGCGGAGCCGAAAAGCGTCGTCAGAGTCTGGCTCGGTAGTTGCTTAGTCTTCGCCCGAGTGTGTTCCGAGCCGTCTTTTGAAGCTTTTTTGTGCCACAGTGTGCCAGACAATGCCGGAAATCGCGTGCGAAGTCCGGGTTCCCTGGTGCGCCCCTGGCAAGGAGAATGAGCAGCCATGAAGTCCCAACCCATCGTCAAACTCATCTCCGTCGCGGCCGCCATCGCCGCCCTGGGCAGCTCCGGCGATGCACGGGCCTGCGGCGGCTTCTTCTGCTCGCAAGCGCAGCCCGTGAACCAGGCCGCGGAGCGCATCGTCTTCGCCGACAACGGCGACGGCACCGTCACGGCGGTGATCCAGATCATGTACGAGGGTCCGTCGGAGAACTTCTCGTGGCTGCTGCCGATCTCCACCGTGCCCGAAGGCGATGACATCAAGCTCGCGTCCGACATCGGCTTTCAGCGCCTGCAGCAAGCGACGAACCCGAACTACTCGCTGACCGTCACAATCGAAGGCACGTGCAAGTCGGCCTCAACCAGCGCTGGAGCTTCGGGAACCTTCGCGGCCACCGGCGCCACGGGCAGCGGCGGCGCCATCGGCGGCCCGAGCGTGAACGACGGAGGCGTCACGGTCGAGGCGTCCGGGGTCGTCGGGAGGTTCGAGTGGACGGTGATTTCGCTCGACGAAAGCCTCGAGAACCCGGCCGAGGTCGCCGAGATCTGGCTCGAAGACAACGGCTACGACGTCACGCCGGAAGCGCCGGCGCTGATCGCTCCTTACTTGATGGAAGGGATGTACCTGCTCGCGCTCAGGCTGACCAAGGGCGCGGACACCGGCTCGATTCGCCCCATCGTGCTCACCTACGACGCCGCTCTGCCCATGATTCCCATCAAGCTCACGGCCGTCGCCGCCAACGACGACATGGGCGTCATGACCTGGCTCTTGTCCGACGCGCGAGGCGTTCCGGCGAACTACCTCAGCCTGGAGCTGAACGAGGCGCGCATCAACTGGTTCAACGCCGCCCCTACCTACAACGACGTGGTCAACGCCGCAGCGGACGAAGCGGGCGGGCAAGGCTTCGTCACCGAATACGCCGACACGACTACCACGCTCGGCGCGGCGATCTGGACGCCCAACGACGACGCCGTTTGGCAAAACTTCCAATCTGGCCTCTCGCAAAGCTTCGATCAAATGTTCATGCAGGCCTTCTACACCTACGGCGGCTGGGACGGCTTCTGGGACGCCGTGCAGGACACCGTCGTGCTGCCGGATGACATCGCCTTCGAAGACTTCCAGCTCTGCCCGAACTGCTACGCGGGGCGGTTCGAGTTTTCTCCCTCCGCCTTCGTCACGGCGCTGGAAGAGGGCGTGATCACACCGATGCGCGACATGCAGACGCTGTTCGACGACAGCGGCTACGTGACGCGCCTCTACACGACCATGTCGGCCGGCGACATGACGCTCGACCCGCTCTTCACCTTCAATGACGACCTCGACACCTTGAGCAACCGGCACGTCGCCGAGCGCATCATCGAGTGCAACCCGGACATCGAAGTATCGGACGCCCCCTGGCGCATCGAGTTTCCGCAAGGCGGCGTGATCCGCGGCACCGCCCAGGACGCCATCACCGGGACCTGGCCCGAGGCGACTCAAGATCAGCCGGCGAACATCCGCATTACCCAGCAATCGGATACGGGTGAGGGCAACGTGGTCGAGGACAACGCGGAAACCATCTTCCAGGCACTCGACGCCTACAATGCCGAGCTCGGGCTGCCGGGCTCCGGCTCCGGCTCCGGCTCCGGCGGCAGCAGCAGCAGCACGACGACGAGCAGCAGCGGCACGGGCCGAACCGGAAGCACGGGCTCCGACGGCCCGGGCGCGAATTCTTCGAGCGACTCGGGCGGCTGCTCGATCTCCCAGGCTGGAAACACGGCGCGGCCGCTCTGGTTCGCTGCGAGCGTCCTCGGCCTCGGCTTGTTGGCGGCGCGGCGCCGCCGGACCCGCGTTCGCCGCTAGAGTCCGAGCGAGCTACGAGCGAGCGCGTCCCGCCGGCGGGGGCTCGGGCGCGCTCGCTTCGACGGCCATCCACCGGCGAGCTGCGCGATCCCTTCTTGCGCGAGGAGGTGGCGCTTCACGTGAAGGCCGCCGCTGAACCCGCCGAGCGACCCATCCCGAGCCGTTACGCGATGGCACGCGACGACGATCGGGATCGGATTCTTACGCATCACACCACCGACGGCCCGCGCACCCTGAGGTTGTCCCACGCTCGCTGCGAGCTCGCCGTAGGAGACGAGCTTGCCGAACGGCACGCGCCGGAGCTCATCGAGCACGCGCCGGCCGAAGCCGTTCACGAGGCCGAGATCCACCGGAACGTCGAAGCGACGCCGCTTGCCCGCGAAGTATTCGCCGATTTCGATGCTCGTCCTCAAGCTGCGCTTTGCGACGAGCTCGACCAGGCTACCGAGACGTTGGCCGAGCTCCACGGCGAGCGACGCCGCGGGCGTTGCGCCAAAGTCGATACGCAGCACGCCGCGCTCGGACTCGACTACCGTCAGAGGCCCGACCGGCGACGGCACGATTTCGTAGTACAAGACGACGGCGCGGGGCGCGGCCCTTTTCGAGGCTTTCATCGAGCGGATGCTGGGAGCGACGCCGGCGGACGTCAAGCGGAGGGGACCTGGCAACGCCCGGGTGACGGACGATAGTTGCTCCGAACGAGCGCCTCTTTCCCCGCTCAAGGCTTGACGAGTTGCGTGCCCGGCGGCGGCCGAAAATCGAACTCTGCCGGCAGCACGGGAACGTTGACGGACGGCTTCACGAAGTCGAAACGGTTGCGGTTGCCCTGAGCGTCCAGGATCAAGACGCGCCGCACCTGGTAGGTGCCGGCGTCGACGTAGAGCAACATTTTCTGGTAGGCGGCCGTCGGTTTCTTCGGCACCGCCAAGAGCACGTAGCCGCCCTCGAAGTTCAGCTGTTTCGCCTCGAGCTTCTTCAGCTTGAACTCCTTGCGCAAGCTGCCGCCCCCCACCAAAAAAGACAGAGCCGCCGGGTAGGCGCTCTTGTCGATGGCCTGCTCGTACATCTGCTTGTTGTCTTTTTCGAAGACTTTGACGATCTTGCCGTCGGAGACGACGCGATTGCCGTTGCTCGAGTAACGCCAGCTCATCTTGCCCGGCTTCTGGAACACGACCTGCCCCTTGCTCTTCTTGTAGACGTCCTGACTACGAACGTAAAAGACTTGGTCGAAGCCGGCCTTGAACGTCTTGGTCTTGTCGTAGAATTCCTGAACCCGGTCGGCGAGGGCGTCCGCGGTGAGCTCCGCGGCGGGCTTGGCGACGGCGAAGTCGACGAGACCGGGGACGCAGGCGGCGGCCAACAGGGCGGTGACGGCACGGCGTTTCATGGTTTCCTCGACTTGCTACGTTCGGGTGGGCCGGACCCTTCCAGGGACACCGGCGGGAGCCTCGCTTAGTACCAGATAGGTCAGACGGCCAAAGTGGGCAAACGGTTTCTCGGCGCGAGGTTTGCGGGCGAGAGCTGTTTTCCCCGGTTTTTAGGCGACGTCGACGGGTGACTAGAGGCCGGTCGACGGGATGCGCCCGGCTCGGCGACCGCGGGGACCGAGGCGGGCGAGGATGGCCGGCGGTGCGGAAGAGCGCGCCCGAGCGGTGGCCAACCGCTCGAACGCGAGCGAGGGGCCGACCCGCAAATGGGTCACGGCCAGGGCGAGCGCGTCCGCCGCGTCGCTCACCGGGGCTGTCTCGAGGTTGAGCACGGCTCGAATCATCAGCGCGACGCGGCGCTTGTCGGCCTGCCCGCTGCCGGTGAGCGTGCGCTTGACGCGAGCCGGAGCGTACTCGAAAACTCCGACCTTGGCGCGAGCGAGGGCCATCAAAACGACGCCGCGCGCGTGTCCGAGCTTGGCAGCAGCCTGAGCGTCCTTGTGAAAAAACAGCGTCTCGACCGATCCCACCTCCGGCTTGAAACGCCCGAGGACTTCACAAAGCTCCCGCTCGATCTGCGCGAGGCGGGTCGCCAGGGGTTCTTCCCCGCGGAGCTTGATGACGCCGTGGGCGATGTGCTCGATCCGGTTCCCGTGACGCGAAACCACGCCCCAACCGAGCCGCCGCGTTCCCGGGTCCACGCCTAGCGCGATCACCCTCGGTGCCTTAGCAGATGTCGCCTCGAATGGAAAGCAACCGACCGGCATCGTTGCGGCGTCGGCGTCGTGGACCCGCGTGACGCTCGGCGACCCGGACATCGTGGTGATCGGCTCGGGCCATAACGGGCTCGTGGCGGCCAACGTGCTCGCTCGCCGCGGTTTTCGCGTGCTCGTGCTCGAGGCGCACCCACGCCGGCCTGGGGGCGCGCTGGGGTCGGAAGCGCTCACGCTGCCCGGTTTCGTTCACGACGTGGGCGCGGCTTTCTTTCCGTTCGGGCGCCTGAGCCCGGCGTTCCGCGATCTCAAGCTGGAAGACTTCGGAGTCGAGTGGAAGAACGCACCCATCGAAAGCGCGCACCCCGCGGCGGACGGCAGTGTCGCGTGCATCATCCGGGAAGGGTCGAGTGAACGGCCCCAGTTCGGCAGCCACCGCGACGAGGCTCGCTGGCGCAAGCTCGTGGAGCGCTATCGCCGCATCGAGCGGCCCTTGCTCGACGCACTGCTCTTGCCGTTCCCCGCGATCCGTCCCTTGCTTTCGCTCGGGCCGGGAGCGGCCCTTCACTTGCTCCGTATCTTCACGTCGCGGCCGCGCCGCCTCGCCGAGCGCCTGTTCGAATCGGAGGCCGCCCGGAGAGTCATCCCCGCGCTCGGATTGCACGTCGACGTCGGCCCCGACGACCGCTTCGGTTCCGCGCTCGGCTACATGCTCGCCATGACGGCCACCACGAACGGCTACGCGGTTCCGCGCGGTGGAGCCGCTGCGCTGACCAACGCGCTGGTGACGGCTTTCGAGCGCTACGGCGGACGACTCGTGCTCGGCGCGGAGGTCGGCGCGATCATCGCCGACGGGCGCCGCGCCGCCGGTGTGCGCCTGACGAGCGGCGAGGAAGTACGGGCGCGGTTCGCCGTGCTGGCGAATACCGCCGCACCGACTTTGCTCCTCAGGCTCTGTGAAAGCGCCCGGATGCCGGCGCGGGTCGTGCGCAGGATGCGAGCATTCGAGCAAGGCTGGGGCACCTTCAAGATGGACTGGGCCCTTTCCGGTCCGGTGCCGTGGAGCGTCGAAGCCGCGCGCAATAGCGCCGTCGTGCACGCGGGCGACAGCATCGACGACCTCGCGCGTTTCACGAGCGAAGTGCGCGCCGGGCGCCTGCCGGAAAACCCGTATCTCGTCATCGGACAGCAGAGCCTGCTCGACCCGAGCCGTGCGCCGGAAGGACGCCACACGCTCTACGCCTATACCCACGTTCCGAATCGAATCGACGGCGGTTGGCCGGCTCGCGCCGAGCACTTCGCGGATGTGGCGGAAGCGCGCATCGAACGGCTCGCGCCCGGCTTTCGCAGCCTGATCCTGGCGCGGCACGTCGCGTCGCCGCCGGACCTCGAGGCGATGGATCAGAACTTGATCGGCGGCGACCTCGGCGGCGGCTCGAACGCGTGGAACCATCAGCTCTTGTTCCGGCCGCTGTTCCCCTACTTTCGCTATCGCATGCCGCTCGCGGGCCTGTACTTGTGCTCGAGCTACGCTCACCCGGGCGCCGGGGTCCACGGAATGTGCGGCTACAACGCGGCGCTGACGGCGGCGCGCGACCTCGAGCGAGCTCGCCCCTGACGGGCGCTCCCGTCGAACAGAAAGGCCCGACCCGGTTCGGCGTTGCCTTCCGTGCGAAGCTCGCGCATACCCGGGAGAGCCATGACGTTCGCACGCATCGCAACCCTGCTCTGTTGGATGGGGGTCTCGGGGGCTCTGCCCATAGCCACTGGCTGCAAGCTCGGGGAGAGCGACGATCAAAAGACGCGCGCGCTGCCGGAAGTTCCAGACGTTGGACCCGCGACGCCACGGACGCCCGCCACGGAGCCGCCGCGCGAGACCACGCCGCGAACGCCCGTCGCGCCGCCGGCGCCCGCTCCCGCGAACCCGGACACCGCCGGTGCAGCGGCGCCGGCCGCACCCACGCCAACCGCCGTTCCAACCTCCACTGCGACGGCCACTCCCGCTCCTACGGCCACTTCCACCGCTGCCGCGCCCGCCCCTTCGGCCCCGCCCGCGACGACGGCGAGCGCTCCAGCCACGCCGAAGCTCCCGAGCCAAGCGTGCCTCGACGCGTGCGCTCGCGCTCTGCAAAACTGCATGACGAGCGGAGACGGCGGCCTACCCGACTTCACCGGAGCGAGCAGCTGCACTCAGGTGTTCGAGCAGTGCAAGAAGGCGTGCTCGTGATCGACCGCCACCGAGCCCACTGAGCGCACGAGCCGATCCTCGCGGCACTCGGTCAGCGCTTGGGCCGCCACTTCCCGGGGGCGGCGGCCGTAAGAAGTTTGGGTCGCTTGGCGCCGGCCTGAGCGAGCGCCAAGAGCTCGTCCAGGCATGCGTACAGGACTTCGTTGTCGCGGTACGGGTATGCTTGCAGGTTGTGTGAAAATTCGTCCGAGCGACGTAGGAACTCGGCCAACGTTTCGGTATCGAGCGTGTTGCTCCAAGCGCCGTACCCGAGCCGCGCCAAGTAGCGCGCGTTCAGCTCCTGCTCGTATTGGGCGGCGATGGGGATGGCCAGCATCGGCACCTTCAAGCTGACGGCTTCGCTCATCAACGTGAAGCCGGCGCCCGCCACGACGGCCCGCGCCGTACGCAAATCTTCGATGAAGGCGCGATCGGAAAAGGCGCAGAGCGTGACGTTGCCGTCGCGGCCCTCGCGCTCGGCGCCGTAGACACGAAAGCGGTACGGAAGTGCCTTGAGCTGCGACGCGAGTACGTCCACCGGCACCACACGCTGGTACACGACGATGTGATCGCCCGGCTCGCGCCGGGCTTCGAGCACGCGGCGCCTCAGAATCGGCGGGATCAGCGTGGTGCGCTTCTTCCGCACCTGGGGGAAGAAGAAGCTCGACACCAAATAGTGGTAGGCGCCGGGCAGCTTCAGCTTCACCGCCGCCTTGGCGAGACGAAACCCGAGCGTCTTGTCGCCGCGGATCTCGTCGTCGTGGCGACAGCGGTTGATCACCTGCATGTTGTCGACGCTGATCACCGGCAGGAAATGGTTGAGCGCGTAGAGCGCCGCCCAAGATTCGAAGTCGCTGATGACGAGATCGGGACGAAAGCCGTCCTCGGCCACCTTTCGGTATACCCTGACGTTGCGCCGTACCGCCTTCGGGCTGTTCTTCAGGTTTTCGTAGAGGCTCTGGGTCTTGTCGAGCCGGTTTTCGAAGTAGCGCAGCGTAAGCCCGTGTATTTCTTCGACCGTTACGTTCAAAAAGCCGGAAAGGGCCTCGACCAGAAAACCGTGCGCCCGGCCCGACACCACGACGCGCACTTCGTGACCCGCGCCGAGCAGGTGCTCGAGCACGACGTGGCTGCGCGTCGCGTGGCCCATACCCTCTCCAACCACACCGTAGAGGATCCGCATCGAGCTCGCCGTCCAGGCGCCGAACGACGATACGCCCGGCCGCACCCGCCAGGCAAATCGCGAGCAGCGAGAGCGCCGGGGCTCGCCTCGCTCCAGTTTTCGGCCGAGCGCCGCGGTGCTATGGCAATCGTGTGACGATCCCGGCCGACCGAGCTCCCCCCGAGCGGCGACAGGACCCTCGAAACCTCGCCTGGCTCGACCTCGAAATGACGGGCCTGGACGTGGAAACGTGCGTCGTCCTCCAGGCGGCCCTCGTCGTCACGGACGCCGAGCTCAATATTTTGGAAGAGTACGCCTGCGACGTCTGGCAACCGGAACGAGCGCTCGCGGAGATGGTGCCCATCGTGCGACAAATGCACCAGACCACGGGCTTGCTCGAGCGCGTTCGAGGCTCCAGCCTGGACGTTGGCATGGCCGAACGCGAGCTACTGGAGCGCGTCGCCGGATGGTGCAGCTTCCCCGCGGTGTTGTGCGGCAACACGATCGCGTCCGACCGGCGCTTCGTCGAACGGTACATGCCGGGCCTCGGGCGCTACCTCCACTATCGCATGGTCGACGTGAGCGCCGTCAAAGTGCTCGCCGGGCTCTGGTACGGCGATGGCGCCGTGTTCAAGAAACCGGAACGCGGCAAGCACGACGCCCTGGTGGACGTCAGAAATTCCATTGCCGAGCTCGCGCACTACAGAAAGTCGCTGTTTCGGCAGAAGGCGTGACGCCGGGCGCCGCGTCGGTCAGCCGCTC
>DASWGX010000384.1:0-3575 GCA_036393455.1 Polyangiaceae bacterium | reverse complement strand
CCGTCAACGAAGCGCCGACTTCCAGACCGAAGTGACAACAAACCCAACCCACGAGCGTGCCGAGCCCTAGCCCCTTGACGAGAAAGAGCGGCAGATCCGCGGGCAAGAGCGCGTCGCCCACGCCGCTGCGAAGGGCGGTCAGGCTCGAACCGCCGAGCAGCACGCTGAAGCCGTAGCCCGACAGGATGGCGATGGCGCCAAAGTAGACGGTCAAGACGAGCACGCTGACGACGGTGCCGAGCAGCCGCGGCGCTACCACGAAGCGCATCGGGTCGATGGCGAGCGACGCGAGCCCCAGGATTTCCGAGTTCGCCCGCATGTTGCCGAGCTCCGTGGCGATGGCGGTTCCCGAACGTCCCGCCACGATGATGGCCGTCGTCACCGGCGCGAGCTCGCGCAGCACCACGGCCACGACGATTTGGCCCACGAGCTCGGCGGGCAAGCGCGCGGTCATGAGCTGGATTTGGAGCACCAGCGTCGCGCCGACGAAGATGGCGATCACGCTCACGAGCGGCAGCGCCTGGAAGCCCGTGAAAAAAATCTGGCGCACGGCGATGCGCCGGCACACGACGCCGGCCGCCTTGCCCGGCGCGAACGGCGCCGCCACGCCCGCTATCAGCGTGAAGAGGAAACGCCGCGCCGCGCTCGCGCCGCCGAGCGCGCCCGCGCCGAGTCGAGCCAGGGGATCGGGCGCAATGCTGGTCGGCCTTCGCGGGTAGAGCGAATACTTTGCCATGGTGCTCCGGCGGGCGTGCTCCGGCGGGAGGCCTCGGGCCGCGGGGACTTCACAGAGCGTAGCTCGACGGCATGAGCCCGCGACGCTCGAGCACTCGAACCACGGCCTTTGCGCATTCCTCGGCGTCGGCGTCGTCGAGGGAGACGACGATATCCGGGTTCTGCGGGCGCTCGTAGGTGGGATCGCGGTGGGCAGGGCCGTAGGCGCCGCGCTGGTCGCGTCGCTTGCAGGTGTCCATCGAGGTGTCCACGTGGACCTCGACGAAACGTTCGGGGCCGACCGCGTCCCTGAGCGCGGCGCGGTCCGCGCGCAGCGGCGAGGCGTACGCGAAAATCGCGAACAGGCCGGCGTCGGTGCAGCGCCGGGCGAGCTCGGGCGTCTGCGACGGGCTCGAGCCGTCGGGTCGCGCGCCCCGCGACAGTCCGTCGTCGGGGTCGACCACGAGCGCAAAGCGTCCCATGTCGAACAGGCGCCGTTCGAGGGCGAACGCAATGCCCGTCTTGCCCGAGCACGGAAGACCCGTAAGCCACACGGTCGCCCCCTTGTGGCCCAGGCGCTCGCTGCGCTCGTCGGTCATCACCTGCGACAGCGGGCGTTCCTGGGCCGCACGGCGGGCCTCGAGAACCGCGCTGTCGACCGGCGCGAGCCCTTCGATCATGCCGGCCGCACAAGTGTAGTTCGTCAGCGTGTCCACCAGCACGAACGAGCCCGTCCCGCGGTTCTTGCGATAGGGGTCGAAGTAGATGGCACGCTGGCAGTTGACGACTACCTGGCCGATGTCGTTGAGCTCGAGCCGGTTCGCCGCGACTTTCTCCAGGGTTTCCAGGTCCACCGTGAACTTCACCGACTCGATTTCCGCGCGTACGAGCTGGGTCGTGTGCTTGAGGAAGTACGAGCGCTGTCGATCGAGCGCGCGCTCATCCATCCAGACGAGCATCGCCGTGAAACGCTGACCCATCTCGGGCTGATTGTCGGAACGTACCAACATGTCGCCGCGGCTGACGTCCACCTCGTCGCGGAGCCGCAGGGTAACGCTCATCGGTGCGACGGCTCGTTCGACCTCTCCGTCGAACGTGTCGATGGCGACGACCTTGGACGTTTTCTTCGAGGGCAATACCGTGACGGCGTCGCCCTTGCGAACCGCTCCCGAGGCGATCGTGGACGCGAAGCCCCGATAGTCGAGGTTCGGCCGGACCACGTACTGAACCGGAAAGCGAAAGTCGACGAGGTTGAGCGCGCTCGCAACCGGCACCCGCTCCAGGTACTCGAGCAAGGTCGCCCCGCCGTACCAGGGCGCGCGGTTCGAGCGATGCACGACGTTGTCGCCCTCGAGTGCGCTCATCGGGATGTACTGAATTTCCTTGAAGCCGAGGCCGTCGGCGAAGCTCGCGAAAACCCCGCAAATCTGCGAGAATACGGCCTCCGAGAAAGCCACCAAGTCCATCTTGTTCACGCACACGACCAGGTGCGGAATGCCGAGCAACGAGGCGATGTACGCGTGCCGGCGTGACTGCTGCAGTACGCCGAGGCGCGCGTCGATCAAAATGATGGCGACGTTCGCCGTCGAGGCTCCGGTCGCCATGTTGCGCGTGTACTGAACGTGGCCCGGCGTGTCGGCGATGATGAACTTGCGCTTGGTCGTCGAGAAGAAGCGGTAGGCGACGTCGATGGTGATACCCTGTTCGCGCTCCGCCTTGAGGCCGTCGGTGAAAAGCGAAAAGTCGATGTCCTTGCCGGCCCGATTCGAAGCGCGCTTCACGGCGCTGAGCTGGTCCTCGTAGATGCCGTGCGTATCGTGAAGCAGGCGGCCGATCAGCGTAGACTTGCCGTCGTCGACCGAGCCCACGGTGACGAAGCGCAAGAGCTCCTTTTCCTGGTGCTGCTTGAGGTACTCTTCGACGTTGTTTTCGATGAGTTCTTGCTCGAGCATGAGCGCTGAATCCTCCCGCGCTTGGTGACGCGGCATTGTCGGCCGGCTCTAGACGCCTCGACGAACGACCAGCCGCACGTGGGAGTTGGTTCGAAGCGATAGCCTCACTAAAAATACCCTTCCCGCTTCTTGGCCTCCATCGAGCCTTCTTCGTCGAAATCGATCAGACGTCCCTGCCGCTCCGAGTACTTGGTCAGCAGCATTTCGCGGATGATTTCGGGCAGCGTCGTAGCGCTGGAGCGGAGCGCTCCGGTTAGCGGGTAGCAGCCGAGCGTGCGGAAACGCACTCGCTCCATGCGCGGCTCTTCCCCGGGGTTGAGCCGCATACGCGCGTCGTCGACCATGATGAGCGTCCCGTCGCGCTCCACGACCGGGCGCTCGGTGGCGAAGTAGAGCGGCACGATGGGGATGTTCTCGAGGTGGATGTAGAGCCAGATATCGAGCTCGGTCCAGTTCGACAGCGGAAACGCGCGAATGCTTTCACCCTTGGTGATCTTGCCGTTGTAGAGGTTCCAGAGTTCGGGCCGTTGATTCTTGGGGTCCCATTGCCCGTAACGATCCCGGAAGGAATAGATGCGCTCCTTGGCGCGCGAGCGCTCCTCGTCCCGCCGCGCCCCGCCGAATGCGGCGTCGTAGCCACCGTCGTGCAGCGCCTGGAGCAGGGCGTGCGTCTTCATGACAGTGGTGTACTTCTGGCTTCCGTGATCGAACGGATTGATGTCGTCACGAACTCCTTCCGCGTTCGTGTGGACCAAGAGGTTGAGACCGTGCTCTTTGCAGAAGCTGTCGCGAAAGCGAATCATTTCGCGAAACTTCCACGTCGTATCGATGTGCAAGAGCGGAAACGGCAGCGGCCCGGGATGAAACGCCTTCCTCGCGAGGTGCACCATCACCGACGAGTCTTTGCCG
>DASWGX010000383.1:0-3335 GCA_036393455.1 Polyangiaceae bacterium | reverse complement strand
GGAGCCACAAGGGCCAGCGTTCGAGCGCCTCGGGCAAGATGGTGTGATTGGTGTAGGCCATGCACTGGGTCGCGATCGACCAGGCGTGGTCCCAGGTCAGACCGTGCACGTCCATGAGCAATCGCAGCAACTCCGTGACCGCCAGCGCGGGGTGGGTGTCGTTGAGCTGGAACACCGCCTGATGGTGCAGGTTGTTCAGGTTCGCGTGGTACGTCAGGTGACGCTGCACCGCGTCCTGAAGCGTGGCGGATACGAGGAAATATTCCTGCTGCAGCCTGAGCTCCTTGCCGACCAGCGCGGTGTCGGCCGGGTAGAGTACGCGCGAGATATTTTCCGTCGTGACCTTGCGTTCGACGGCCTTGGCGTAGTCGCCCCGGTTGAAATAGGAAATATCGAAGGCCTGAGTGGCTTTGGCGCTCCATAGACGCAGTGTATTGACGACGCCGTTGCGGTACCCGGGCACCGGAATGTCGTAGGCCATCGCGCGGACGTCGTACGTGTCGACCCACTCGTGAACGGTGCGGCCCGCGCTCGACGTGTAGTGGATCACGCGACCGCCGAAATGCACGTCGTAGATGCGCTCCGGGCGCGCCACGTCCCAGGGCGAGCCGAACTGAAGCCAAAGATCCGGCGCCTCGTTCTGTTGGCCCCCGACGATTTCCTGCCCGAAGATTCCGTACTCGTAGCGGATGCCGTAGCCCATCGCGGCGATGCCGAGCGTGGCCAAGGAGTCCAGGAAACACGCCGCGAGCCGGCCGAGACCGCCGTTGCCGAGACCGGGGTCGGGCTCCTCGTGCAGGATGGTGTCGAGATCGATGCCGAGCTCCGCGAGCGCCGCCCGCGTTTCCTCCAGAATGCCGATGTTGATCAGGCTGTCCTCGAGCAAGCGCCCGAGCAGGTACTCCATCGACAGGTAGTAGACGATCTTCGGCTTTTCGACGAAGCGCTGCTGCCATGTGCGGGTCCAGCGATCGAACATCCGATCGCGAGCCGTGCGCGCCACGCTCACGAAGTGATCCAGCGGGGTGGCCGCGCGCGGATGCTTGCCCTGCGTGTGTTGAAGGTGGTTGACGAAACTGTCGCGGATCGACGCAGCGTCGAGCGCCAGCTCGTTGGTGGGGATGCGAAGACTCGGTGGCGTCACGCGGCCGAGTCTACACCCTGGCACCGTGTCGGGAAGGTGTCGCCAAAGCGACCCAGCGCCGCGATTTCCCCGATTTTCGTTCGGCCGCGGCCGGGAGCAAGCAGTCCCGGCTGGAGCTCCGGTCACGTGGCGAAAAGGGCGAAGAACAGCAAGCCTCGAAGGGTTGCCACCGCGCGCCCGGTTGCGTAGGGTCCCGTCGCTCAGCGCCATGGAAATGGCGCATCAACCCAGGAGGACGCTCATGGCTTTCCGCTCAACCTTCATCCTGCGTTCGATCGCAACGGCCGGTCAGCTGGGTATCGCGCTCGCCCTCGCCGGCTGCCAGAAGCAGCCCAGCGAGCCGCCGCCGGCGCTCGCACCCACCCCGCTGGAGCCCGTGGCGCCGATAGAAGGCGCTCCCGCTCCCGAAGCCAAGGCCGCCGAGCCGGCGCCCGCGCCGAAGCCCAGCACCGTCATGATCGCGGACGTGGGCTTCAAGACGCCGGAGTCCATTTTCTACGACTCCGAGCAGGACGTCTACCTCGTCAGCAACATCAACGGTTCGCCGCTCGAAGCGAACAACAACGGCTTCATCTCCAAGGTCGCCCCGGACGGCAAGGTGATCGAGCTCAAGTGGATCGAGAGCGGTAAGAACGGCGTCACCCTGAACGCGCCCAAAGGAATGGCGATATCCGGCGGGCTACTCTACATCAGCGACATCACCTTCGTGCGCCTCTTCGATCGCAAGACCGGCGAGCCCAAGGGCAAGATCGGGATCGGCGGCGCGACGTTCCTGAACGACGTCGCGGCGGCGCCGGACGGTACCGTCTACGTCTCTGACAGCGGCCTCAAGGCGGGCAAGGACGGCTTAGCCCCGACGGGCACCGACGCGGTGTTCAAGATCTCGAACGGGCAGGCGCAGAAGGTCGTGCTCGACAAGGGTCTCGGCGGCCCCAACGGCCTCACCGCCGACGACGCAGGCGTCTGGGTCGTCACCTTCGGCAAGAACGAGCTTTTCAAGGTCGACAAGGAAGGCAAGCGCGCGGACGTCGGCACGCTCCCCAAGGGCGGCCTCGACGGCTTGGTCAGGCTTTCCGACGGCTCGTTCCTGGTTTCGAGCTGGGAGGCCTCCACCGTGTACCGGGGCAAGCCGGGCGGGCCTTTCGAGGCGATCGTCACCGACGTTGCGTCGCCCGCGGACATCGGCTTCGATTCCAGCCGCGGTCGGCTGTTGATTCCTTTGTTCCAGAAGGACGCCATGGCGATGGTCGACCTTCCCGACGCACCGAAGACGGCGAACGCCGCGGCCGCGCCGAGCAAGCCGGACCCGAAAGCGGCGGTCCCCGCGGATCCGAAGAAGGCGGCCCCCGCCGAGGGTAAGCCGGCGGGCACCCCGCCCGCCCCCGCTCCCAAGGCGGACGCGAGCAAGGCCCAGAGCCAACCCCCCGCGAAGTGAGTCCGGAGCTGCGTTGACGGATTCGTTGCGGGTAGCGCGGACCGCACCGTAACATTGCCACGAATGGCCGAGCTCGGAGCGCGCCGTATTTCGGGTCGAGCGCTCCGAGCATTGCGCGGCGCGGCCAAGAACGAGCTGACTCGGCCCTTCGTCGCGCGCACCTTTCGCCGCCAGCTCGGGATCGCGGCAATGCGCTCGCTCGACGTGGCCCGGAACGGCGTACTGCCGGTGTCTCAGGCGCCGCTCGCGGCGCGGGGTCCGCGTCCGGGCGCCGCGGAGCTCGGCGTACCCGAGAGTCGCCGGCTGACGCTCACGGCACGCGCTCTCACCGTCGCTTACCGGAGCGGCCGTGCGACGCCGAGCGCGGTGCTCGATGCAGTGTTGCGCGAAGCTCGCGCGTTCTCGGAGCAACGCCTCGGAGCGTTTTGCGCGTTCTCGGAAGAAGCCGCCCGACGCGCCGCCGCCGAAAGCGACGAACGCTACCGTTCGGGTGCCGCGCTCGGCCCGCTCGACGGCGTGATCGTGCCCGTCAAGGAGGAGATGGCCGTCGCCGGCCTCCCGACGCGCCTGGGAACGAACGTGGAATCGAGCCTGCCCGCGGCGAAGGACAGCGTCGTCGTGGAGCGGTTGCGTCGCGCGGGTGCCGTCATCCCCGGGCACACGGCGATGACGGAGTACGGCATGTCGCCGCTCGGCGGGAATACCTCGCGAGCGATGCCGCGAAACCCTCACAATGCCGCGCACCTCGCCGGCGGC
>DASWGX010000382.1:0-4913 GCA_036393455.1 Polyangiaceae bacterium | reverse complement strand
GACGTGTCCCCACCACGCGGTCTCCGCACGGCCCGGCTGTGAGCGGTCGTAGATCGCCAGATCGCCCACGCGGGGACGGTAGCGTCCCGACAGCACCTCCTGGATCGGATGCCAGACCTTGCCCTGCTGAGCGTCCGAGCGCAGTTCCTTCGCGGCCGCCCGCGGGCGGTGTGGAATGGTGTCGTCCGCCCGGGCCGATTCCAGAGCCGCGACCGACTGCGCGATGGCGCAGTGGTTGCCCGCGCTGATGCCGAGCTTCTTTCCGTTGCGTTCGGCGTGCGCAAACCATAGCGCCTTGGTCTTGGCGCTCGGCGGGTTCTCGCGCGCCATTTCGCGTCGGCACCAGTCGACGCAGCGCGTTCCCAACGAAAGCCCTGCGGCGGGCGCCGGGGCGGACGGGGCCGGGTCGCCCGGGAAGGCCTTGAGCGCGGCCATTGCGGTGCGCGTGTCCGGTCCGACGACGCCGTCCGGCGTGAGGCCGCGCTCGAGCTGAAACTCGATGGTGCGCCTCTGGGTGATGCGGCCGAACTCGCCGTCCGCGCCCCACGGTAGGAGGTTATGGCCCGCGCCGATCAACGCTGCTTGCCACGCCTCGACGTCGGGGCCCGCCGAACCGAGACGCAACGCGCGCAGCACGGCGAGGGGCTGCGTGTCGGTGCCCGTTTGCAGGCCGAGCAGGCGCGCTTCCTCGGCGACTCCGGGCAGGCGCCACGCGAGCAGCGGGCCCTCGCTCGACACGGCCCACGCGATGCGCGGGTCGCCGATATCGACGGCTGAACCGTTCAGGCGCGCGCCGCGCTGAACGAGCCGAACCACCTGCGAGTAGTCGACGTAGTCGAGGTCGTGCGCCGTTCCCAGGCTTTGCCACAGCTTTCGATTGGGAGCGCGCGAGTCGAACCATCCATAGTTGGCGGCGCGCCCCGGCCGCGCGAAGAGCGAATTGGTCAGCACCCAGTGCTTGCCCACGTTCTCCACGAGTCCCGCGCGCCCGCGCCTTTTTTCGTCGACGGCGTTGCTGTGGGCAACCATCCGCGGCGTGTCCGACATCTGCGCGTCCGCGGTCTGAAACGACGGCGCGAGCCGCACGCTCGCATGCTCCCAAACCAGATCGCAAAGGCTCGGCGTCTGCAGCACGCAGCCGAACAGATCGGCGATGCGTTGAGCGGTGCGCGCGGTCGTCGTCACGCGCACCGAGTCCGTCGCGTCGCCGACCTTGAGCGCGTCGGCCGTAACGAAGAGGGTAACCGTGTCCGCGCCGTGCGTGGCGGTGAGCTCGGCCCAGACGAGCGGCGGGTGGTGACCGCCGCGAAATGCCCTGAGGATCGCCGCTTCCCGCGCCGGACCGGCCCTGTCCGGCCACGTCGCCAATAGCTCCTTCGCCGTAGCCATTTCCGCCTTCGCCCCGCATGCTGCCAGCGCCGCGGGCGGAGAGCAACGGCCGCACCCGGGGCGTTCCCCCGGAAGGGGGCGCCTCGTCCGTCAGGCCGAACGGTGCTGCCCGAATGCGGCGCGGCTCAATACGCTTCGACGGTTTGCCCGGATTCGAGCTCGCACGCGCGGTCCTGAGGATCGCCGCCTTCGCGGATGATCTCGTCGCCGGCGGGCTCGCGGTACTCGCCCGAAAGCTCGATGTCGATCATGCGCACGATGGCGCTGTCGAGCTTGGTCACGAAGTAGCACGGAATCGTGGGCTCCTTGTGTGCGCCGCCGACGCCCGAGTCGTCCGTGAGGAAAAGGTAGCGGCCGCCCGTGAGCTGCGCGGCCGAGCGCATCGTGACTTCGGTGAGCTCGTCCACGCCGCTCGACGCCACCGGGTAGACGTGCACGTCGAGCGCCTGCAGGTCTTCGATTGCGTCGACCATCGCCTGCGCGTTCTGCTCGTGATGCGGCGCGTCCGCGACCCAGAACGCCAGGCGCGCCGTGTCGCCGTCGTCGCGCCAGTCGAGCTCCGCCGCTCGCGCGAGCCCGGCGTCCGGCGCTTCGGGGAAATCCCCTCCGCCGTCGGCGGACTGCGCGCCGAGGTGCTGCTGGAACGCCGCGGGGTCGTCCTCGAAGTCGAACGAGTCTACGACGTACGCGTCGCCCTCGTCGCGATACACGACCAGCGACCAGCGCTGTTCCGAGTTCGGATACCGTTCCTCGATGGCGTCCGTGATGGCGATGAACTCGGTCTGCAGGTAGTTGATCTCGTCGCTCATGCTGCCGGTCGTGTCGATGACGAGCGAGACGTCGAGCGTTTGCCGCGGACCGGGCGCCATCGAGAAGAAGTCGTGAGCGGCGCCGAAATCATCGTCGGAAAGGTCGATCAGGCCGGCGAGGCCGTCCTGCCGCAGGCCTTGCACGTACTCGAGGAAGAAATCGAAGTTCCGATTGTCGTCCCACACGCCAGCCGTGAGCGTGCCGGGCTCGACGCCGCTCTGGCCGCCTTCACCGCCCGAGCCGTCGCCCGGCAGGCTGCCGCCGCCCTCGCCCGCACCCACGTCGACGCCGGCACCGCCCGTAGTGCCCGTAGTGCCCGTAGCGCTGGCGATCGCGGACGAACCGGTCGCGCCCGTGTCTCCGCGGCCGCCGCCGAGGTCGTCACCGTCGCTGCTGCTCGAACCGGTCGTCTCGCTCGAAGCGCCGTCGGATTCGTTCGAGCTCTGGGTGTCCGCGGAGCAAGCGGCGATGGCCGCAGCGACGCCGCCAAGGAAAAGGCCAGTACGAAAACCAGTCATGCGAAACCTCCGTGGGGACCGAAGCCGATGCGCGTCGCTCATTCCGACGCTCACCCGTTGATCGCGAATGCGCGCCGCACATCCGCCGAAGCAGGAGTCATGCCAGCGAGCTCGGTTCAGTTCGCGCCCGAATGGCGCCCGACCTGTGCCACGCTGTGCCAGTCGCGCGGCACGCGGATCGGGGAAACCTCAGGCTGGTTTGGGTGAGCCGAGCACCGGCGCGTGAACGCTGAGCACGCTCTCTTCCGCGGGCACGCCGAGGCGTAGCGGGAAGCCGTAGTGACCGGTGCCGCGGTGAACGTAAAGCCGGTCGGTGCCGCGCGCCCAGAAGCCGTGGTCGGGAGCCTTCATGAAAACCCGTAGCATCGTGTACGGCAGGCCCAAGCTCACGAGACCGACCTGTCCACCGTGCGTGTGCCCGGACAAGACGAGGTCGGCTTCCCCTTCCGGCAATTGCCGGAACGCGCCCGGGTCGTGGAGCAAGAGGATGCGGAGCGCGCCACCCACGCGCGGATGCGCGACGCACAGGCGCGCGAGGTGCTCTTTGCGATCGCGCCAGGCAAAGTCGGAGCCGACGACCTGAACCGTGCCCGCGGACGTTTCGATCACCGTGCTGTCGTCGACGAGCAGCCGAACGCCGCAAGCTCGTAGGGCGCGGCCCACGACGAGCGGCGCTTCATGGTCGTGATTGCCGAGACAGGCGAAGACACGTCCGTCGAGGGCCGTGAGCGGCGCGAGCGCGTCGGCGAGCAGGTCCGGATCGGACTGGGACTCCATGGTGAGAAAATCGCCGGTCAAGAAGACGAGGTCCGGCCTTTGTTCGACCGCGCGCGCCGCGATGCGCCGCAGCCGCTTCACGGACATGAAAGGGCCCAGGTGCGGATCGGTGATTTGCACGAGGCGCAGTGCCCGCGCGACGCGCAGCGAGCCGTGCTCGTGCCGTCGCAAACTCGGCACCGCCTTTCCGTCGGCCACGACCACGTCCACTTCTTCGCGTCGCGCCGTCAGAGACTGAATGACCCCTACCGCGGCCAGCAGGTACGGAGCCCACGCCGCCGGCGGGAACCAGCCGAACGCCGCGGCGACCGCCCACGGCCAGGCGAGCAGCGTTCCCGCGGCGAAGAAGGCGGATGGCACGCTGACGAGCACGCGATAGGCGAGCGGCCGCATGCGCGGCCGCGCGAGCGCCAGCGAATTCAAGAAGACGCTGGCGTGCAGGTAGACGAACAGCGGCCAGACGAAATCGAAACGGCTCGCGAGCGCGCTCGCGACGAGCACGTGCAGCGCGAGCGAGACCGCGCGAAAGGTGGCGTAGGCTTTGCCGCGCAACAGCCGCGCCGCGGCCACCACGGCGGCCCATGCGGCCCACGACCACAGCGCGAAATCGCTCACCGGAATTTCCTAACGTCCGACACGCGCCCCGGCAAGCTTCAACCGAGGCGTCCCACGACGGACGGCGCCGGGGCGCGGGCTAGTGTTCTTGACGAGCGACGACGTTGAAAAATGAGTGAAGTTTGCAAATGGTTGTTGGGCAAGTGGGGCTTTGGCCCCACGCGCAGCGCACCCCCTTGCGGGGTGCGTTGTTGGGAGGGGGGACCCGAGCGGCGCAGCCGAGCGGGGGGAGGGGCTGCGCCAGCCCCTCCCAAAAGCCCGTTGCGGCTCAAGTACACGGTGGTGACAAGGACCTAGAACATGCGGACGTTGGGCTGGGGCACAAGTCCTGCTAGCTCTTGTTCTTGGGTCCGTGCCGCCGTCCGAGCTTGCCGTCCTTGAAGGCCTGCTTGAGCTCGTCGCGCGAGACCTTCTTGTCGTTGTTGGCGTCGGCGACCTTGATGCGCGCCCAGCGCTCGGCGCCGACTTCGCTCTCAGTCAGGAAGCCGTCGCTATTCTTGTCGGCGCGCTGGAAACGCTCGCCGTGCCGGCCCTTGCCGTCTTTGCCGTGGCAAAGCTCGCCGGCGTTGCCGGGCCCTGCCGCGCCGACCGTTTCCGCCGCGGCCACGCCCGCCGCTCCGACGGTGAAGGCGGCAGTGAGAAGGGCCAGAGTGATCTTTTTTGTCGAGTTGTTCATCGGGAAAAACCTCCTGGGGTCTATGCCGTTCGACGCCGTCCGCGAGCCCTCCCTACGCCCGCCCCGATTTTTTGTCGCACGTTGCCACCAGCAACGAATAGCTCACCGGCCTTCGCCGCCATCGCGTT
>DASWGX010000381.1:0-8329 GCA_036393455.1 Polyangiaceae bacterium | reverse complement strand
TCGACACCAATCAAAAACGACACCGGGCGGTCCGTAGGCCAAGAAAGATCGATCCCTAACCTTGGCCCGAAACGCCAGACGCCGCCGCTGTCGTTGAGACCGGTGCTGTCGTCCCGCGCGCGAGCGAGGACACGCTCCGCTGCGATTTCACTACGAATTTCGAGGGCGACCCTGGACCCCTGGGGCGCGACCTGAGCAATGAGGCCGAGCGAGGGTGAAAGCCACGCGATGGCCGGCTCGTCGGCTCGCACGGCGGCGCGAAATCCAACGAGGCCCAGGAGCCCGAAGTCCGAAAGGCGCAGCCAGGTCCTCAAGGTGCCGCCGAAGCGCGGTGCTCCCTGGTCGAGACCGGGACCAGCGTGCGCTCCCAGGTCGAAACCGAAATTCGAACGAAAAGGCGCCTGGGGCGCCACGGGGGGTTCGGGTTCCGCCGGCAGCGGCGTAGGCGGCTCGACCTCGGGACTCTCCTCGGGTTCAGCGTCGAAGTCGGTGACGCCGAGCACGTGCGCGGCTACGATGAGCCCCACGGCACGATCACGCTGCTCGCGCGTGTCCTGACTGTCAAACTCCACACTGCGCCGATTCACCTCCTCACCCCCGCGGCTTCCCTGTCGAAACTCGACACGCGCACGGCGATGCTCCGCGTCGAGGAAGTGAACGACTGCGTACCATTCGGCGTCGACGTCCTCGGCATCGTCCGGGCGACAGCGCCCGGGACCGAGCGCCGCGTTGCAGCTAGCCACGACGATCTCGGTGGAATCGGCGGCGCCGTTCGACTCGATGACGACGGTTTGCGGTGAAAGCTCCAGCACCAGCAACCCGCTTATATCAGAGGCGTTCGCACCAGCGGCGCTACAACTCGGAGCTCGGGTCCGTCATGTCTTTGACGTCAAGTCGCATCGAGCGCCGCCCGGAAGTCCTCCAGGAGGTCTCGGTGGTGCTCGACCCCGACGGAAATACGCACCAGGCCGGGTACGACGCCACTTTTCCCTTGCTCGTCCGGCGACAGCTCGGAGTGCGTGGTCGTCGCGGGATGGCACGCGAGCGACTCCACACCGCCCAGACTGACCGCGTTGTGCGCGATCTTGAGACGCCGCAGAAAGTCGAACGCGGCGGCCTTTCCGCCGTGGAGCTCGAAGGCGAAGTTCGCCCCCGGCTGCGTGGTCTGGGCGTCGCGAATGCGCACCTGCTCGGGGTCGGTGAACAGCGACGGGTAGTGCATTTTCGCGATTTTCGGGTGCTGCGCGAGCGCTTCCGCGATTCGTTGCGCGTTCTTGCTCTGACGCACCATGCGAAGCTCCACCGTCGGCAAGCGGCTGTCGAGCATCCAGCACTCGTCGGGCTGGAGAATGTTGCCGAGAACGGCGCGGGTTCCCCTGAGAGCCTCGATCAGGCTCGTATCGCTCCCCAAGACCACACCGCCCAGCATGTCGCTATGCCCGGCCAAGAACTTCGTCGCCGAATACACGACGAGATCCGCGCCGAGATCGAGAGGATGCTGAAAGACGGGCCCGAGGAAGGTGTTGTCCACGACCACGAGCGGCCGTTCCGAGCACCCTGCCGCGGCCTCGACGCAGGCGCCGATGTCGCACATCGCGAGCGTCGGGTTCGCCGGTGTCTCGAGGTAGACGATGCGAAGTTTCGGCTGGGACCGGATCGTTTCGACCAGCCCGCGTGTGTCCGGCGCGGGCACGGGAACACCGCGCATTCCGAAAGGTTCGAGCACCTGATGAATCAAGTGCTGCGTTCCACCGTAGACCGGCGTCGTATAGACGAAGCTCGCGCCGGGCGCGCACAAGCTGAAAAACACCGTGGAGATGGCCGCCATGCCCGAATTGAAGACCGCGGCCGAGCGCGCTCGGCGCTCGAGGGGAACCACCTGATCCTCGAGGATCTCCGCGTTCGGGTGGGAAAGGCGCGAATAGATGAGGTCGACGCTTTCGCCTTCGGCCGGACGTGAGCGGCCGAGCGCGATCGCGAAGGCTCGCTCCGCGGCCTCCGGGCTCGAGAACACGTAGGTGGAAGAACGAAATACCGCGGGACGCGCGGAACCGACCGACAGGCGCGGATCGAAGCCGCGCGTCAGCACGGCGGTGGAGGGCCTCACGACGTAGGAAGGTCTGCTGCCGCGGGATTTCATGCCCCACAGCCTAGAGTCAACGCGCTCCGCTGGCCAACCGCTGCGCCTGGCGCCCTTTTCGCCCCCCCCGAACGCTACGCCGGATCTTTGTGACCGTAGCTTCCGGCGCGAACGGACTTGAGCGCGCCCTGTTCGAAAGTGACGAAGCGGATGAACCGGTTGCGCCCGAAATCATACGTCCATTCGTCCACCACCACCTCGACCGTGCGCTCGATCACGTGCTCGCACGTCACTTCCTTGTCGTGGTCGCAGGGTTGTCGCACGCGATGCTTGACCGTGCGAAGCTCGACGCGCCGCTGGGCGGCGTCGGGCTCGCCGCAGAGCGAGCGCACCTTGTAGACGGAGTCTCCGGTCGAGACGAGGCGATTCTTGCAGCTCATGCCTTCTGCACGCGCGTCCCCCGCGGCGGCGAGGGCTCCGAGCGTGAGCAGACCGGCGAACAATCGAGCTTTCAACATGGCCTTCCCTTTCATGATCGATGCTGGAGCTAGGTAAGGATCTCCTGGGCGCGCCGCATGTGCGAAACGACGTCGACGCCGTTCGGGCACGCGTGGTTGGCTGGCGTGAAGTCTACGCTCGAAATTCCGCGGGCGCTCGCCGGCAGCTCGTTCCACACCGCACGCGCCTTGTCCGGCTGCTCGTAAACGTCGTGGTACATCACGCAGCGCATCGCCGTTCCGACTTTGATCGGCGCGGGCAGCGCCGCGCCGCAGATGTGGTCGCACCCGTCGCACGCGTAGGCGCGCGTAGCGTCGGCGTAGCGACGGATGCTCTCGCGGTCGAACACCCCGAGCTTCTCCTTGTTGAGCGCGGCGGCGATGTTCTGGCGTAGCGACGTGAGGTTGTCCATGGCGCTGACGGCGGCGCTGATGCGCTCGTCTTCCCATACCGCCTTGAGCACGGCCTGGTGCTTGTTCCATTTGCCGGTCTTCTCGAACTTCTTCCAGGCGTCACGGATGCCCGCCTCCGAGCCTTGCGTCTTCATCGCGATGAGCCCGATCTTCGCCTTGTGCGCGGCGTCGATCGCCTGGTTTAGCTTTTTGTCGCCGTACTGGCGGAAGTTGTAGCGGAACATCACGACGTCGATGGCTGGGCGCTGCGCCGCCTTCTCCAAGAGCTCCGCGACGTTGCCGTCGTGGCAAGAAAAGCCGAAGTACTTGATCTTCCCGGCCTTCTTCAGCTTCTCCGCCACCTTGAAGACCTCTTTGTCGTCGAGCGGGCTCGGGTCGTTCACCTGGTGCAAGAAGTACAGATTGACGAAACCGCGCCGGAGCTGCTTCAGGCTTTCGTTCACGTTCTGCTCGAAGCCCGCCGGAGAGTGATCCTTGCTCTTCGTCGTGATCCAGACCTTGTCCTTGGCCTTGATGCGGTCCAGCGTGTTGGCCGCGTGGGCTTCGCACGTGCCGCCCGCGTAGCTCCGAGCCGCGTCGACGTAGTCGACGCCGTAGCGCAACGCCTCGACGATGCGCGGGTCGAATTTCCTGTCGAAGCCCGCGCCACCCCCCAGAAGTAGGATGGGGACGTCCTGTCCCGTCTTGCCAAGCTTGCGGCGCGGCACCTTGTCCGAGCCCGGCGCGGCCCAGGCCTCCGCGGGGGACAAGAGCGGCCCGACCAGGCCGGCGGTGGACGCGGCGCCTCCCAGCGAAAGCAGGCGGCGGCGGCTGATGTCAGGCGGTTCTGTCATGGTCTTCGCTCCTCGGGCTAACGCTGTGAAACGCACGGATTCGAGGGTCTATTCAACGCCCGGTCGAGGCCTCAGCTCGGCTTCGGGCCTTTCAGCAACAACGTTCGATCCTGGGACCGGGTTTCCCCGATCGCCGTGACGTAGACGGCCGCGTCGTCGAGCACCGGGCACTCGCGCTCGCAGATGCCGCAGCCGATACAGAGCTCCGGCCGCATGTAGGGTTTGTTGAGCGTCACCTGCTCGCCGTCCCAGCGCGTGATGGTCTCGTCGTAGGTGCCGATCGCCTTCGGAGTGACGGGGCACACCTCCTCGCACACGACGCAGGGCGTTTCCATCGCCCAGGGCAGGCAGCGCCCGCGATTGAAGAACGCCGTGCCCACGCGGATCGGCCCCGCTTCCTTGTGCTCCTTGAGGCCGAGCTTTTTCTCGAGAGAGATCTTCTGAATCGCGCCGGTCGGGCAGACCTCGCTGCACAGCGTGCAATTGAGCTGACAGAAGCCGACGCTGAAATCCATCACGGGCGTCCACAGGCCTTCGAGGCCGCCTTCGGCGAGCGTGGACGGCTGGAGCACGTTCGTCGGGCAAACGTTGATGCACTGATCGCACTTGATGCAGCGCTCGAGAAACTCCGGTTCCGCGACGCTGCCCGGCGGGCGGATCGCCTTTGCGTCGAAGCCGCGCTCGTTGACGGATTTCGAAAAGCGCAGAAACGGAAAAGCGAGCACGCCCGCGACGGAGGCGAATACCCAGCGCCGCTTGGGAACTTCCGGAGCCGCTACTTCGGTCCCGAGCCTGCGGCTTATCACCTTGCGGCCGAACAGCGTGGCCGTTCCCTGCTTCACGCTGCCGACCACCCTGTCGACGATCGACGGCGGGGTGAGACGAAACGAGAGCGCGCCTTCCGGGCAGTCATCGATGCAGTTGAAACAGACGAAGCACTCGCTCTTGCGCAACGCCCCCTGCGGATCCGCCGCGCCTTCGCACCCCTTGAGACAGAGATCGCAGTCGGTGCACTTGGTGACGTCCCGATCGATGCGGAAAATCGCGAAACGCGAGAGCACGCCGAGGAAGGCGCCGAGCGGGCACAGCACGCGGCAGAAGAAGCGCGGAATCACGAGGTTCATCCCGACCAGGCCGACGATGAGCAGCCCCACCAGCCACGCGCCCCCGAAGATGCGCGCTTCTGCGGCGCCGGGCGCGAACAGAAATGCGCTGAGGTCCGGGTCGAACCCCTGAGCATGCAGACGCGCGCCGCCTTCGGCGATCGCGACGTCGAACGCCGGCGTCAGCGCGACGGTGAAGGTACGGACCAGAAGGCAAATCGGATCGAGCAGCCCGATCTGAAGCGAGCCGAACGCCGCCATGACCAAAAACACGGTCAAGATGAAGTACTTGATCTGGAACGCGCCGCGGTAGCGGTTGCTGTCGAGCTTGCTCTTGTTCTTGCGGATGTTGAACAGCCAGCCCACGAACTGGTGCAGCGTTCCGTAGGGGCACATCCAATTGCAGAATACGCGCCCGAAGAGCAGCGTTACCCCGAGCAGCAAGAGGCCCCGCCACAGCCAGCGGTACACCGTGTGCGTGGACAGCGCCGTCGCAAAGCCGACGAGCGGATCGAGTTCGAGGAACAGTGAGACGGGATAGCCGCCGAGCCGGCTGAACCACGTTGCCCAGAGCAGGAACACGAACAACCCGAAAAAGAAAGCCTGAGCTGCGACGCGCACGTTGGTGATGCGAAACGCGCGCGTGTACCAGGGCGTGCGGTCACGGTTCGGCGCGAAGAACGCGGAGCGCGAACCCTTGCGGGGCGGTTCGGCGCCCGCTTCGCTCATCCGACCTGGACCTCCTTGACCCGGACTTCGCGCCAGCTCGGGTTGCCGAGCTTGCGCCGCGCGGACTTCGCGAAGTAGCTCGGCAGCGGCTCACCCTTGCGCTGCAAGAGGTCGTCCCAGCCGAAAGCGTCGGCGGCGAGCGAGTCCGTGGAGGCAACCAGCGTGCGCCCGGCGCGCACGTCGGAGAGGCTGCCACCGGTCGGCCCGCTCCGGTGCAGCACGCGCACGCCGTCGAGCACGACGAAGGTCGGGCGCATCATCAGCGCCAGATCCGCGATGATGCCGTGGATGTCCTGGTGGAACTGATTTCTGCGGCCGCCGAGCAAGCCGTACCAGTTCTTGGTGGTCATCGAGGCGCGGCAGAGGTTGTGGTCCTTGACCGGCGCGACCCCGATGACCTTGGTCGCGTCGGCGAACGGGCGGTGGAAGAACGGCCAGCGCTCGATCAGCGTCGCGCCGCGCGTGTACAGGGTCCGGAAATCGTTCGGCGTGGGCAGGTAGACGCGCGCGCCCGCGCGTACCGCGGCTTCGCGCAGACCGCTCCGTTCGAAACAGCTCTCCGGCGATTCGATGGGATTGTCCACGACACGGACCTCGCGCGCGCCGGCATCGCGCACCAAGCTCACCAGGGCGTACAGGACTTCGGGGCTCGTCGTGGCGCCGAGGGCCGCCGCGCGTTCGAATGCCACGTTCGGTTTGACGACCACGATGTCGTCGCGACCGACGAAGCGCGCGATTCCGCCGATCGCGCCGATTGCCGCCTTGAGCATTTTCGCGACGTTCTCTCCGCGCGCTACGCCGAGGTCCGCCGCGTTGTTCGCGGCAGCGACCTGGTAGCCGTTCTTCGGTAGCTCGATCGTCTCTCCGCGAGGCTTGCCGCCCTCACCGTCGGGGTCGCGAAGGGAAAGCGGCGCACCGGGCGGGGCGAGCGCGAGCCAGCTCGCCCCGGCGGACAGCGCCGCGGCGGCACCGGCGTGCTTGAGAAAACGGCGGCGTTGCTCGCGCCGGTAGGCGTCTTCGTCCGACTCACTCATCGGATCCCCGTAGCTCACCGACCGCGGCCGCGAGTTTCGAGAGCGTGCTCGCCGCTGCCTTGGGATCGGTCGCTCCGCGCACGCCGAACACGACGCGGCCGTCCGCTCGCGCCGTCGAGAGGGAGCTCAAGTATTCGTCCTTGGCCCATGTCTCCTTTCCGAGTCGGACTCGCTCGCCGAGCGACGCGAACCCGTCCACGAACTTCGCGGCGGTAGCTTCGGCCGCCGCGGCATCGGGAGCGAGCATCACGAAGATCTCGGTATCCCCCGCGCCGGAGGGCGCAGAATACACGCCTTTCGCGAACTCGAAGGAGAAGGCATCCTGCTTGTGGTAGCCGACGTCGTTCGCGCCGACGTCGAGCGTTTCGAACAGCTCGAGCGCCCAGGGACGCTCCCCCGCGCCGAGCGAAGCGACGAGCCGTGCGAGCACGTGCTCGAGCGCGGCCCGCACCTCGGCGCTGTCCGCCGAGCCGATGCCGCGCGCGTAATTACGGCCGCGCGCGACGAAGAGCGCGTTCTTCTCGAAGTGCCACGTGCTCCCGTCGCGGCTTTCCGTGCTTGCCCCTTCCGCCTTCTCGCCGGCGTAGGCACCGAGCGCGTTCTCCGGCGTGCCCATGTCGTAGAACTCGACGTCGACGCTCAGGCTCGCGTCCTTTTCTCCGACGAGCGAGACGAACGTGAGCTCGACGAAGCCGCGCGCGAGGAAAAAGTCGGCACGCCCGTTGATCTTCTTGTAGAGGTCGTCGGGCGCGAACCGACTCACCTTACCCTCTCGAAAGCCGTCCGGCGCGAGCCCGGCGGGCAGTGCGCCTCGCGCTTGCTCCTTGTTTCCCGGGTCGAGCAGGTCCGGAGTGTTCGCGAACAAGGATGGGTCGGGGTGGCCACCGCGGTAGGCCACCCACGCGCCCACCGCGCCGAGCCCCGCCAAGACTGCAAGCCCCGCGCGGAACTCGGTCATCGAGTACGTCCGGCGATAGTGGCGCAAGCCGCGGGGGTTGAAGAGTCTGTCGTCCTGCACGTGACCTCTTCAGCCCGACGGGCCACGTGACGTCGACCGACGAGCCGCGGCGCAAAGCTACCTCCTATCCTCCCCACCGGCCAGCCACGCGCCCGTCACACAGCCGCCGGCGACCGAGGCCTACCGCGATCGAGAGCAAGAAAACCCAGCCCATGGCGCCTGTGGAGCCGCTGCCTCCGACGCTGCACCCTCCGGACGGCGCGTTCGCCCCGCCCGTGCCCGAGGCGCCGATGCCCGAGGCGCCGCCGGCGCCGGTGCCACTGCCGTTTGTGGCGCCTTTGCTCGGGGTCGCGCCCGCCCCCGCCACGGGCGGGCCGCCCGAGCCCGTGCTCCCCGCCGGGGAATTCCCCGCCTCGTCCAAGCAGACCCCGGAGATGCACGCCAGGCCCGCGTCGCAGAGCTCTCCCTCGTCGATCTCGCCGTCGCAGTCGTCGTCGAGCAAGTTGCAGCGCTCCGGCGTCGGATCGCCCGGGGTGCAGTCCTCGACGTCGCACGAGTAGCTCTCCTGACGGCAGTAACCCTCGCCGCATTGCGGGCGCACGCGCTCGTCGACACGACCGTTGCAGTCGTCGTCGAACAGGTTGCAGACTTCCTCGGCTCCGGGGTGGATTGCCGCGTCGT
>DASWGX010000380.1:0-12790 GCA_036393455.1 Polyangiaceae bacterium | reverse complement strand
CCCGGCGCACCAGCCGTCCCCGCATCCCCCGGGCAAGCAGGGGCTCGATCGCATCCCGCGCCGCGGAACGGTTTCCCCGCCGCGCGTCCGCCAGGGCACGGCACAGCGTGCACTCGTCGCGCTGGGCGGGGTCGTGACTCGCCTGCTCTGCCTGGTCGATGAGCTCGAGGGCCGGATGAAAGCGCCGGAGCTCGACCCAGAGCTCGGCCTGCGCCACGAGCAGGGACGGATCGCCCGGGGCCCGCTCGCGCGCGCGCTCGATGAATTCGGACGCTTCGTCCAAGCGCGAGGCGTCGCCGAGATCGATCAGGGCGAGCGTCAAAAGCCGGAGCAGCTCGGCCTGGAGCGAATCGGGTACGTCGTCGCGCGCCAGCAGCGGCTCGAGCCGCTTCACGACGCCAGCGGCCGCGCCCATGTCCAACAAGCCGCTCGACAGGCGCGCCAGGAGCGGGAGGTTGTCCGCGTGCTCGTCCATGCCGCGCTCGTAGGCGATGAGCGCGGCCTCGCGATTTCCCGCTTCGAGCGCGGCCTCGGCTGCCACTTCGTAGAAGATCGCCAAGCGACCCAGAAAATGCAGTCGCGAGACCGTCCAGCTTTTCACGATGCCGAGGCCGTCCGTCCAGGCGCCGCTGTCGGTGGGTAGCGGCACGAGATTGAAACCGGCGCCGAGCAGGGCGACGATTGCGACGCACTGAGCGGCCATGACCGTGAGAGTCTCGGGCGGCGCCGTGATGCGATCGAAGCCGACGAGCGCTACGGCGCCCAGCACGACCAGAAGCTCGCTGCCGGGGCCGGCAAAGTAGATGAGGCTGCTGCGCATGCGGACGCTTTCGAGATTCCGGGGCGCCGGGACCACGTAGCCTCCCGCCGGAAAGAGCCGCAGCTGTACGTCGGTGCCGGCGAAGCGAAAGCGCAGCAAGGTTCGCCCGTAGCCGATCACGATGCGGCAGACGCGCCACTTGAGCAGCCCCGCCGCCGCGGCGTGGCCGAGCTCGTGCACGACCAGGAGCGCCACCCACGCCACCAGCATGAACGCGACGCTGGTCTTCAGGGGATGGTAGTCCGCGACGAAGTCGAGCAAGAACAGCCCGAAGATGCCGATCGCGAACAGGGCGAGCACCCAGCGCTCTCCGCTGGTTTTCGGGCTCTCGCTAGCGTGGGCCATCGCTCCGGCGGATTTGATGCCGATCGCCAGGAAAATCAAGGCGGCCCCCGCGTTCACGGCGCTCGCGGCGCTTGCGACGCCGCAGGCGTTGAGCTAGCCACTCGCTCACTCGTCATCGCGAGGAAACCATGTTCGAAGACGTCGCGCTCGCGCCCCCCGACCCCATCCTCGGTCTCACGGAGGCATTCAACGCGGACCCGAACCCGCAGAAGATCAACCTCAGCGTCGGTATTTACCAGGACGATCGCGGCGTCACGCCCGTTCTCGGAACGGTCAAGCAGGCCGAGCGGCGCCTCGTCGAGACCGGCGGCTCGAAGGCCTACAAGCCGATCGCCGGCGATCCGGCGTTTGGACTGCACGTTCGCGAGCTCTCGTTCGGAGCCGGGCACGAGCTCGTCACGGACGGCCGTGCCGTCACCGCGCACACGCCGGGGGGCACCGGCGCGCTGCGCATCGCCGGCGACTACCTGAAAAAGCTGCACGGCGCTCCGGCGCTGTGGGTGAGCGCGCCGACCTGGGCGAACCATCAGAGCGTATTCGAGTCGGCCGGGCTCGCGGTCAGGACGTACCCCTACTTCGACAGCGCCAAGAACCGGCTGGACTTCGACGCCATGCGCATTGCACTCGGTCGAGTTGCTGCCGGAGACGTCGTGCTCTTGCATGGTGGTTGCCACAACCCCACCGGAGTCGACCCGAGCCCCGAGCAATGGAAAGAGATAGCGGCCGCGCTGGTCGAGCGCCGCGCGCTGCCGCTGATCGACTTTGCCTATCAGGGCTTCGCCAGCGGCGTCGAGGAAGACGCGGCCGGTGTGCGCAGCGTGGCCGGCGCGTGCCCGGAGCTCGTTGTCTGCTCGAGTTTCTCCAAGAACTTCGGCTTGTACAGCGAGCGCGTCGGTGCGCTCACGTTCGTCACCGGCGACGCGGCGAGCGCCGCGCGCGTGTTGAGCCAGGTCAAGATCTGCATTCGCACGGCGTACTCCAACCCGCCCGCGCACGGCGCCGCGATCGTATCCACGGTGCTCGGAGATCCCGCACTCAAGCGACAATGGATCGGAGAGGTCGCGGAAATGCGCGAGCGCATCCACGCGATGCGAGCGCTGTTCGTGCGTACCCTGGCGGAGCACGGCGCGCAGCGTGACTTCTCCTTCATCACGCGGCAAAACGGCATGTTCAGCTTCTCGGGTTTGAGCAACGAACAGGTCAAAGCCTTGCGCGAGAAGCACGCCATCTACATGGTCGGTTCGGGTCGCATCAACGTGGCGGGTATCACCTCGAGCAACGTCGGGCGGCTGTGCGAAGCCATCGTTTCCGTCTTGTAAGCATCCACCCGCTGCACCGGAGGTAACCCGTGGTCGAAACGATTTTCTCTCAGATCCTGAGCGGAGAAGTTGCGTGCCACAAGCTCTACGAAGACGAGCGCGTGCTCGCGTTCCTCGACGTCGGGCCGCTGAGTCGCGGCCACACGCTGGTCATTCCCAAGGAGCCGGCGGGGACGCTCGATCTGTTGTCGGACGAATCGGCGGCGGCCGTCGGCCGCGTCCTGCCGCGCCTGTGCCGGGCCGTGGTCAAGGCCACCAAGTGCATCGACTACAACGTGCTCCAGAACAACGGACGTCCGGCGCACCAGGCGGTGATGCACGTGCACTTCCACATCATTCCCAAGCCGGACGAGGAGCAAGGGCTCGGCATCGGCTGGTCCGCGGGCAGGCTCGACCCCGTCGAAGCGTCGGAGCTTGCCGCCGAGATCCGAGCGGCGCTCGCGGAGTGACGCGAGCATCGAGAATCTCAAGCGGCTCGGGCGAGCATGGCGCGCCGCCGCCGGGCCTGCTAAGCGTTGACGTTCATGACGGTCGGACCGTTGCAGATCGTGATCCTCGCGCTCGTGGTGTTGCTGCTCTTCGGGCGGAGGCTCGCCGGGCTCGGAACCAGCCTGGGGCGCGCGATCGGCTCATTTCGTCGTGCGGTCGGAGGCTCGGAGCGAGCGGCGAAGGGAGCCGTGCCCGCCGATCTGACGAAGGCCTGGCAGATGGTCCGCGCGGCGCGGCGTCTGCGCCGGTTCCCATTTTCGTTCTTTCGTTGAAGGCGCGTTCCCCGGCCGTTGAGATAAAGTCGTGCCGCCATGCCGCCGCACGCCGCCCGCACTCAGCGAACTCTCGTCCTGCTGGGCGGGGGAGGGTTCAGCGACGGGGAGAGCTCCCTGCTCCTGGAGCGCTGGGTGCTCGGGCTGTGCTCCACGAGGGAGCCGCGCGTCTGCTTCGTTCCCACGGCGTCCGGCGACAGTGAGGCGTACATCGATCGCTTCCACGGGGCGTTCCGCACCTTGCCTTGTACCCCGTCGGTGCTGCGCTTGTTTCGCCGTGAAGTGGACGATCTCGAAGCGTTCGTCGCGGGCCAGGAGCTGATCTTCGTCGGCGGCGGCAATACGGTCAACCTGCTCGCGGTATGGCGCGCTCACGCGCTCGATCGAATCCTTGCCAAGGCGTACCGCGATGGAGTCCTACTTTCCGGAGTCAGCGCGGGAGCCCTGTGTTGGCTTTCCGGCGGCGTGACGGACTCGCTCGGGCCGCTTTCGACGTTTCGCGACGGACTCGGCCTGGTCAAGGACGTGAGCGGCTGCTCGCACTACGGCGACGACGAACGCCGCGAGCAGTTCCGGCGCGCGGTGCGCTCGGGCGAGCTCGGGCCCGGCTACGGCATCGAGGACGGCGTGGCGCTGCGGCTGGTGAACGGCACCGTGACTGAAGTCGTCGCCGAGCGCGCCGGAGCGAAAGCATGGCGTGTCGAGCAAGGGGACGGTGAGCTCGGCGAGCGGGAGCTGCCGGTGCGGCAGTTGCGCGACGCCGTCGTGCGCGGGGAAACGCCGAGCACCCGCAGCGCGCGCGACGAGACCACGGCTCCCGCCGAAGCGGGCGTCGTGCGAACGGCGCGCCGCGCCGTCTACACGGACGGAGCGTGCAGCGGCAATCCCGGTCCCGGGGGCTGGGCCTGGGCCGTGCCGAACGGCGCTTATGCCGCCGGCTCTGCCGCTCACACGACCAACCAGCGTATGGAAGTCCAAGCGGTGCTCGAGGCGCTGCGCGCTCTGGAGGGGCCGCTCGAGGTGGTGAGCGATTCCACTTACGTGGTCAATTGCTTCAAGCAGGGGTGGTGGAAGACGTGGCGGAGAAACGGCTGGCGCAACAGCCAGCGTAAACCCGTCGCGAATCGGGACTTGTGGGAACCGTTGATCGACCTTGCAACGTCGCGCGACGTCGTGTTCCGCTGGGTCAAGGGTCACGGCGCGGACGGGATGAACGATCTCGTCGATCGGCTTGCCGTCGCCGCAGGTCAGAGTCAGACGCCCCGGCGCGGCCGCGTCGCCGACTTGCACGGCTAGCGCGCGGCCGCGAAACTACCGGCGTTTGGCGAGAGAAACGTCGACCGGTACACCGTCGATCTCGACGCGGCGATCGCCGTCGCCTTCACGGAATTCGGTGGCCAGCACTTCGCGCGCGATCATCGCTCCATGCTGGCGCAGCGCCGCGGAGACGTCCGGATCGCTGCACGCCCAGGAAACCTCGATGCGGTCGGTGACTTCGAGGCCAGTTTCCTTGCGAGCGCCCTGAAGCTGGCTGATGAACTCGCGCGCGATTCCTTCGCCGCGCAGGGCCGCGTCGATACCGGTGTCGAGCACTACGGTGATGGCGCCGTCGCTTGCAACCGCGGCGTCGCCCTTCGGGGTTCGCATCAAGAGCACGTCCGCGATGGTGATCGCCTCTCCCGCGATCTCCAGCGATTCCCCCGCTTCGAGACGTGCAACCTGATCCACACCGAGCTTGGCGAGCACCGCGGAGATCTCCTTGAGCTTCGGCCCGCAACGCTTGCCGAGACGTTTGAAGTTGGGCTTGACCGTGACGTCGGCGAAGCTCCCTTCTTCGCTTTCGATGCGCACGACCTTGACGTTGAGCTCCTCGCGAATGAGCTCATCGACGCTGCGCACGTCCGCGCGCGTTTCAGCGTCACGATGGACCACCGTGAGCGCCGGCAGCGGCTGCCGCACCTTGATGCGGTGGTCCTCGCGCAGCTTGCGGCCGAGCGCGACCACCGTGCGCGCCAGCGCCATGCGCCGTTCCAGCGCCGGATCGACGCGGTCGTTCCGCGATGCCGGATAGTCGCAAAAGTGAACGCTTTCTGGAGCGTCCGCTGCGACCGTCCGCACCAGACGCTGATACACCGTCTCGGTCAAGAACGGCATGAACGGCGCCAGCACTTTGGCGAAGCTCACCAACACTTCGTACAGGGTGAAGTAAGCGGACGCCTTGTCCGCGTCGTCCTCCGACTTCCAGAAGCGCGGGCGAGAGCGCCGCACGTACCAGTTGGTCAGATCGTCGATGAAGCTGACGAGGCGCGGCACCACGTTGAACAACCGGTAGCCGTGCATCTCGTGATTGACGTCGCGGATCAGGCTCTGCAGCACGCTCAGCACCCAGCGATCGATGTCGGCGCGTTTCTCCTCCGGCGGGGGCGTGGCGGCGCGCGGATCGAAGCCGTCGATGGCGGCGTAAGTCATGAAAAAGCCGAGCGCGTTCCAGTACGGCAACACGACGGTGCGTACGATTTCCGTGAGACCACGCTCGCTGAAACGCAGCGGTTCGCCGCGCACCACCGGCGAGTCGATCAGGTAGGCCCTGAGCGCGTCCGCGCCGTACGTCTCGAGGACCTCGGCCGGATCCGGGTAGTTTTTCTTGCTCTTGCTCATCTTGCGGCCGTCTTCGGCGAGCACCATGCCGTTGACGACGACGTTCTCGAACGGGCAGCGATCGAACAGGCTCGCGCCGAGCACGAGCAACGTGTAGAACCAGCCGCGCGTCTGATCGAGCCCTTCGGCGATGAAGTTCGCCGGAAAGAAGTCGGCGAAGCGCTGCTCGTTTTCGAAGGGGAAATGCTGCTGCGCGTACGGCATCGCGCCCGACTCGAACCAGCAATCGAGCACTTCCGGCGTGCGCCGGTAGGTCTTTCCGTCGCGCCGGATCACGACTTCGTCCACGACGTGCTTGTGCAAGTCGGCGACGCGCTCGCCGCTCAAGGTCTCGAGCTCGGCGATCGAGCCTACGCAGATCATGTCGGAAGGGTCCGCCTCGTTGACCCAGATAGGAAGACACGAGCCCCAGAAGCGGTTGCGGCTGACGTTCCAGTCGTTGGCGTCCTTGAGCCAGTTGCCGAAGCGATTTTCGCCCACTGCCGCGGGTACCCAGTTCACGCCCGCGTTGAGCTCCACGAGCCGCTGGCGCAGGTCCGTCACTTTGACGTACCAGGCGTCGATGGCTCGATAGATGAGCGGCGTGTCGGTCCGTTCGTCGAAGGGGTAACTATGGACGAGTGTGCTCTGGTGCACGAGCTTTCCGCTGCGTTTCAGCGCCGCGATGATTCCCTTGTCGGCGTCCTTGCAGAACTGCCCGGCGAAGTCCGGCACGGCGGAGGTGAAGCGCGCCGCTGCGTCGAGGGGATCGACCAGGGCTATTTCCGCCGCCCGGCACACGCGAAAATCGTCTTCGCCGTAGGCGGGCGCCAGGTGCACGATGCCGGTACCGTCCAGCGTCGTCACGAAGGCGTCCGCCAGGACGACGAAGGCATTTTCATGCCCCGCAAAGTACGGGAGCAACGGTTCGTAGCCGACTCCCGCGAGCTCGGCGCCGCGAAAGCGGCCCACTACGGCGTAGTCCGCCGTGTTCTTGTAGTAAGTCGAAAGGCGAGCCTCGGCGAGCACGTAGACGTCGCCGCTCGCCGCGTCGCGCACCGCGACGTAGTCGATGTCCGGCCCCACCGCGAGCGCGAGGTTGCTCGGCAGCGTCCACGGTGTCGTCGTCCACACCAGCAGCCACGCCGCCGCGCCGGTGCCTAGCCGTTCTTTTCCGTGGGTGACGCGGAAGCGAACCGTGATGGACGGGTCCTGGACGTCCTTGTAGTTGCGGTTCGCCTCGAAGTTGCTGAGAGGCGTCGCGAGCTTCCAGCTGTACGGCATGATGCGGTACGACTTGTAGACGCGGCCGCTATCCCACAGCTTTTTGAACACCCACCACACCGACTCCATGAAGTCGGGGTCCATCGTCTTGTAGTCGTTGTCGAAGTCGACCCAGCGCCCCATGCGCGTGACGGTTTTTCGCCATTCGACGACGTAGGCGAGCACCATCGAGCGGCACTGCTCGTTGAACACGTCCACGCCGCGCGCCAGCACCTCGGCGCTGCCGGCGAGCCCCAACGCTTCCTGCGCCAGCGCTTCGATCGGCAACCCGTGACAATCCCAGCCGAAGCGGCGTTCGACCGGGTGCCCGCGCATGTTCCAGTAACGCGGCACGACGTCCTTGATGATTCCGGCGAGGAGGTTGCCGTAGTGGGGCGTGCCTGTCGCGAAGGGCGGCCCGTCGTAGAAGCGGAAAGGCGTGCCGCCCGCGCGGCGCCGGTTCGATTCGTGAAAGGCGCCGATGCGCTCCCAGAACTGGAGGATCTCGCGCTCGAGCGCGGGAAAGTCTGCCTGAGCCGGGAGCTTTTGAAACGGCGCTGAGGTCATCGCTCGATCGCTTTGCGGGGGACGGGTTTGTAACGCGTTCGTCCCCGGCTGCCCAGCGCAGGTTGCCTGGTTTCCCGCCGGCGCTGCTGCTACATCGTCGCCGATGAGGTTTCCAGCGGGACCGCTCGCCTTGTCGCCGCTGCCGGCCCCGCCGCGGCTCAGCTGGCGCGTGCCCGGCTCGAAAAGCATCACGAACCGGGCCTTGGTGCTGGCCGCGCTCAGCGACGGAGAGAGCACGCTTTCAGGCGTTCTCTCGAGCGACGATACGGGATACATGCGGAGCGCGCTTTCCTCGCTCGGCGTCGAGATCACGGAGCTTGGCCCGACCACGTGGCGGGTGCGCGGCGGGCGGCGGCTGCTGCGCGCGCCGCGCGGCGAGCTGTTCGTCGGCAACAGCGGCACCACGGTACGCTTTCTCGCCGCGCTCGCGGCGCTCGTGCCCGGAGCCGTCACCCTGGTCGGCGACCAGAACATGGCGAAGCGCCCGATCGAAGACTTGGTCGGGGCGCTCCGCGCGCTCGGCGTTCGCGTCGAATGCCCGAGCGGGTGTCCGCCGCTGACCGTCTTTGGCGGCGCGCTTCCCGGCGGCCGCGTGGTGATGCGTGGCGATCGCTCGAGTCAATACTTGTCGGCGCTGCTCTTGGCGGGCGCGCTCGGCGCCGGCCCCGTCGAAATAGCGATCGACGGCGACCTCGTGAGCCGTCCCTACGTCGAGATCACGCGCCGAATGGTGGCCGACTTCGGCGGGCGAGTGGACGTCGTCGCCGGAGGTTTTTCGACGCGACCGGCCGTCTATCGCCCGCGGAATTACGCGGTGGAACCGGATGCGTCGTCGGCGAGTTACGCGTTCGCCCTGGGCGCGGCGTCCGGCGGCAGCATTACGGTGGAAGGGCTCGGCACGGACGCACTGCAAGGCGATACGGCCTTCGCGGGCGTGCTCGAGCGCGCCGGGGCGAAGGTCGCGTGGGGAACGGATTCGATCCGCGTCGACGGCGCGCCGCTTACCGGGCTCGACGTGGACATGCACGACATCTCGGACACCGTGATGACGCTGGCGGCAATCGCTCCGCTTGCCTCAGGACCGACGACGATCCGCAACGTCGCCAACATTCGCATCAAGGAAACGGATCGTTTGCTGGCGACGGTCACCGAGCTCCGGAGGCTCGGACAGGTCGTCACGCACGGCGACGATTGGCTGCGAGTCGAGCCACGGCCCGTCGTGCCCGCGACCGTGAGCTCGTACGACGATCACCGCATGGCGATGAGCTTCGCCGTGCTGGGCGCGCTCCGGCCGGGCGTGAGCATCGAAAACCCGGCGTGCGTGGCCAAGACCTATCCGACGTTCTGGGACGATCTCGGAGCGTGCTATCGCGCCGTCGGGTCGCCGCCGCCCTGGTAGAGCGCGCTCGGGGTTATAGGGAGAAGAAGCGCCGGATCCGCTCCACCAGGACGGCCTTCTGATCGTGCTGGCTGAGCCGGGAGCTCGGGTCCTCTTCGCTGGCGTGCTCGTCGAGCTCCGCGCTGCGCCGGCTCAGAATCTCTCCGATGCCGGTCAGCAGGTGCTCGTGGCGCGCCAGGACCTCCTGGAAGGCTTCCTTGGGTACGACGATGGTCGAAAGCTCGTCCTCGGCGAGGACGCTCGCGCGTCGAGGCTCGCCCGTGAGGACGCCGCGTTCCCCGAAGAACTCGCCGGGCCCGAGCATGCCCACGCAGACCGGCGCATGCCCTTCGCGCAGCAGCTCGACCCGCGCGCGCCCGCTTTTGATGATGAAGAGCTCGTCGCCGCGCGATTCCTGCCGGATCACGGTTTCGCCGCGCGCATAGCGGCGCATCATGCCGAGCTCCGCGACGCGGCGGCGCGCCTCGGGCGGCAGCGGTTCGAGAAAATCGACCTTGTCCAGAGCGGTCTCGATGTCGCCGACCCGGTGCGAGCGATCGAGGGCGAGCGAATCCTGCGACACCTCGCGCAGGTCGATCTGCCGGCGCGGCGCGGGCACGGCGATGCCCGCGCGGTCGAGCGCGTACCAGACGCGCTTGCGTAGCTCGCCTTCGATCACGTCGCGCCGGCCGAACTCGGTAATGAAATAGCGAAGCCTGTATTGGGTGCCGCGTTCGTCGAAATCGACCGCAATGGCGCTGGGCGCCGGTTGAGCGAGCACTCCGTCGGCGTCGCGCGCGGTGTCCTCCAGCAGGGCAACGACGTGCTCCGGGGCTACTTGCTGCGACACGACCAGCTGCAGGGCGCGCCGGCAACGCGGCGTCGGCTTGGAGAAGTTGCTGAGCGAGGCCTTGGCCAGCGAGGCGTTGGGCACCGTGATCTCGACGTCGTCGAGGGTCAGGATGCGCGTGGCGCGCCAGTTGATTTCGATCACGCGGCCGATGTGATCGAGCCGGTCGTCGTACTGAATCCAATCGCCGATTTCGAACGGCCGCTGCGCCTGGATAGCGAGGCCGGCGAACAAGTTGCCGAGCGTGTCCTGGAGCGAAAGGCCGATCACGGCCGTGAGCAGCGCCGAGGTCGCCAAGAGGGAGCCGGGTTCGACGCCGGCGGCGTGCAGCGTGATCAGGGCGACGCCGAGGTAGATGGCGATCTGAATGATGTCCTGGACGATGCGAGGCAGCGGCGTCGCCAAGCGCCGCGACACCACGGACTCGACGACAATCAGGAAGCTGCTGCGCCCGATCGAGGCCAGAAGAAAGAATAGCGACGCGAGCCCCGCGAGGTCCGCGACGCCCTTGTCGGAACGGGCGAGCCAACGGACGCCGAGGGCGGCCCCGTGCAAGACCAGCAAGATCAACGGTACTCGCAGGCGAGAGCGGTCCTCGCGTGCGAGAACCAAGCGCGCGGTGAGCAGGAGCCCGAGCGCGACCAGAAGTCCGAGGCCCGTGAGGTGCGCCTGCTGGCTCGAACGCAGAAAATGGCCGATCTCTTGCACGGCGGCATCCTAGGGCCGGGAGGCGCGCGCCGGTCAAGCGAACGTCGTTCGGTTCGAGCGGCGGCTGCGGCTGCGGCCTGGAGGATCGCGGCGACCGGCGAGCGCGCCGTTCCCAGGGCGATCAGTACTTCGTGTAGTCGATGAGCTGGCCGCTGAAGAAGAGCATGCTCAGCATGCCCATGCTGGCCGCATAGTAGCGATAGGCGAAGTCACTGCGGTTGCCGAGCACCAAGAGCTGGTCGTAGGTTTGCTGGACGAAGGTGGCGTTGGTCGTCGCGGTGGCCCCCACACCGGCCGTGCCGATGAAGGCCATGTTCTCCTTGGAGCCGGAGAACGACGAGGGCGACCCGTCGAGGTTGTAGCCGTCCCAGATGTTGGCCGCCCCCTGACCGGAGAAGAACGCCGAGACGCGATCGAGGTACGCTTTGGCGCGCGTCTCTCCGTTCCAGCAGTAATCCATCGCGATGCGCCACGGCACGCGGCAGGCGTCGAACTGATACGTGGCCTCCTGACCGCCGCGCGTCGCACCGCCGCCGGAGCTGCACCACGCCGGAACGAGACCGGTCGAGCCGTTCGCCGCAGCGTTGAGCACGTTGTAGCTCGAGTCGACGACGGAGTTCCAGCCGCTCTGCCCCGTCACCTGCGCAAAGACGCGGTAGTAGGCCGGCGCGAAGTACGACGGATTGGTTTCGTTCGCCCCGCCGAACATGTCGCCCGGCTTGAGCACGTTGCCGCCGCCGTGATCGACCTCGTGGTCCCAAATGTGTCCGATGAGGTCGCGGGCGAGCTGGCCGTAGGTCGTGCCCACGCTGCCGCTGCCGCCCCACTGCTCTTCCGCCATCAAGAGCGCCCACGCCATGTCCTCGTCGGCGTCGGTCGCGCCGTTCATTTCGAGCACATTGCCGCTCGGCCCGATCTTCCAGTGCATGAAGCCGTTGCCGTTGCGCCGCGCCTGCGAGTACTTCCACAGGGCGTCGAAGGTCGGCTGATCGTCCATGTAGACCGCCGCGAGCATTCCGTACGCGACTCCTTCGGAAAAGGTGTCGCTGTTCGCCGCGGGGCGGTCCTCCTGGAACTCCGCAACGCGGAGGTTGCCATCGGCGCCCGAGGACGTGACGGCCGTGTTCTTCCAGCGAGTGTATTGGGCGAGCACCGTGGCGTTGCTGTAGTTCGGGTAGGTGCAACGCTCGCTCTTACGGTTCTGCGGGAAAGGAAACTGCGCCGTTGCGCTCGGCGGCGTCGGGCCCATGCCCGTTCCGCCGGCGCCCGTCGAGGTCGCTCCGGTCGCTCCGCCGGTGCCAGTGGTGGTGCTCGCGGCGCCGCCGGCGCCCGTCGTCGTGCTCGCCGCGCCGGTGGCGCCGCCGCTTCCCGACGCCGCAGCACTGGATCCCCCGCCGGTGCCGACGGCACCGCTCGAACTCGCGCCGTTGGCGCCGGTGGACACGGCACCATTCGCCCCGTTGACGCCGGTCGCTCCGCTGCTCGTCGCGGCCGGCGTGCCTGACGCTCCGGACAGATCGCTCGGGTCGATCTCTCCACTGGCGCAAGCGGCGACCGCAATCCAAACGGCGAACGCGGTGGACCAAAGTCTAAAGGAAGTAGTGGAACGAGCACGAGCCATGAAACCGGTTCCAGCGTTGGGCCGCGGCAGCACGCGAAGCGCTGCCCAGGAAAGGGACGCGCCGATCGACGGCGAAAGGGCTGCCAATTCAAGCATGTTCTCGCCGTCGCCGCTACCCCGCGAAAGCGCCGTCGCCCAGCCAGGGCGCCTGCGCGCCTTGTTTTCACTGCGCCGGTTTCACCGCGCTGGTCTCACTGCGTTTTGGTCTCGATGGTCACGAGGCCCAGGGCGAGCCGTCGCAAGGCCTCCAGGCTCCGGCGTTGCCAGTGCAGGTTCGGATCCGTCAGGAAGCGAATCTTGTAGGGAGCCCCGGACGTCTTGGCCTCGTCGATGAACGTGACGAAGGATTTGAAGCAGGTCGAGTTCATGAATTCGAGATCGGCAACGTCGAAACGAACCTCTTGCGCATCCACGCGGTGGGCGGCGCCGCTCACTTCCTTCAAGAAGGCGCTGAGCGCAGCGATGGCGTCCATGTCACCCGTGCCGGCGAACTTGACGTTGAGCGTGCGGTCGTCGAGGGA
>DASWGX010000379.1:0-16815 GCA_036393455.1 Polyangiaceae bacterium | reverse complement strand
TGGCGCTTCGCCTTGCGCTCCTACACCAGCGCCTCCAGCTGAATCACGCGAGCCGTCGGCGCTTCGGACGAACAAGGAGCCGCGTGACAGCACGCCCGGCGGCGAGTATCACTCGAGCTCCAAGCAATGCCGGGCACCGCGACGAGCTACCCCAAGCACAAGATCAAGGTCTTGCTGCTCGAGAGCATCCACCCGACGGCCCAGGCCTCGTTTCGCGACGACGGCCTCAACGTGGCGGTCCGGTCGAGCGCGCTCGGAGAAGCCGAGCTCGCCGAAGCCGTTGCCGACGTTCACTTGCTCGGAATCCGCAGCAAGACGCGCGTTACCGAGGCCGTGCTCGAGAGCGCCCGCAGGTTGCTTTCGATTGGGTGTTTCTGCATCGGCACGAACCAGGTAGACGTCGCGGCCGCCAACCGGCGCGGCGTGCCGGTCTTCAACGCGCCGTTCAGCAATACGCGCAGCGTCGCGGAGCTCGTTCTGTGTGAAATCGTCGCGCTGTCGCGCCGGCTCGCCGATCGGTCGCGCAGCATGCATGAAGGCAAGTGGCAGAAAGGGGCGACCGGTTCCTTCGAAGTGCGCGGCAAGACGCTCGGCATCGTAGGCTACGGTCACATCGGCAGCCAGGTCGGCGTGCTCGCCGAAGCGATGGGCCTCGGAGTCGTCTTCTACGACGTGATGCCCAGGTTGCCGATGGGAAACAATCGCGGCTTCAAGTCGCTCGGCGAAGTGCTCGCGAAGAGCGACTTCGTGACGCTGCACGTCCCGGCGACGCCTCAGACCAAGGGGATGATCGACGCGCGCGCGCTGTCGACGATGAAGCGCGGTGCCTACCTCTTGAACTTGAGCCGTGGCGACGTCGTCGACATCGGAGCTCTGGCGCGGGCCCTGGGGGACGGAAGTCTCGGCGGCGCGGCCGTGGACGTCTTTCCGGAGGAGCCGGAGAGCAACGCGGAGCCCTTCCAATCCGAGCTTCGCGGTCTTCCGAACGTCATCCTCACGCCGCACGTCGGGGGTTCCACCGAGGAGGCGCAAGAAGCGATCGGCAAGGAGGTCGCCGGCGCCTTGATCAAGTTCCTCGACAGCGGTGCGACGACCGGCGCGGTGAACTTTCCCGAAGTGGAACCGCCGCAGCTGCGCGGCCGGCACCGCATTCTCAACGTTCACAAGAACGTCCCGGGCGTGCTCGGCGACATCAACCGCATCGTGGGGGAAGTGCGCGCCAATGTCGAAAGCCAGATCCTGGCCACGGACCCCGAGATCGGCTACCTCGTGATGGACTTGAATCAGAGCGTGTCCGACGAGGTTCGGGAGCGGATGACCGAGCTGCAAACGAACATTCGAACCAGAATCTTGTACTGAGGTTCGCCGCGGGGGGACGCCGCGGCGGCGGACCGAAGCTCGCGCCACGCTTCCGGTTCCAGTCGAACCTCCGCGGCCTCCACCACGACGTGAAGTGGCGCCTTGTTCTCGGGCCGTTGCTTGGTCACACTCCCGCCGATGGAAGCGAGAGAGCGAAGTCCCGCGGTAGCGGGCCGTTTCTATCCGGACGACGCGAAAGCACTGAGCGCCGCGGTGCGGGCGTGCTTGCCGGCCGATACCGCTCCCGAGCCGGCGCGGGCTCTCGTGGCGCCTCACGCCGGGTACCGCTACAGCGGTCGAGTCGCCGGGATGGCCTTCGCGTCCGCGCCGATCCCGAAAACGGTGGTCGTGCTCGGTCCGAATCACACCGGGCTCGGTTCGTACCGAGCGGTGTGGAGCGCTGGCGCCTGGCGGCTGCCCGGTGCCGCGGTGCCGGTGGCGAGCGATCTCGCCGAGGAGCTCGTGCGGCGCGCGCGCCTCGTGCCGGACACGGACGCTCATCTGATGGAGCACTCGCTCGAGGTAGAGCTGCCGTTCCTGCGCGAGCTACAGCCGGAGCTTCGCATCGTGCCCGTGTGTTTGGGGCCGCTCGACCGCCGCGACTGCCTCGAGCTCGGCGTCGCACTCTCCGAGGTCATCCGGGACTTCCGCGAGCCGGTCCTGCTCGTCGCGAGCACGGATATGTCGCACTACATCAGCGCCGAGCGCGCCGCGGCGCTCGATGCCATGGCGCTGGAGCGCGTGGCGGCGCTGGACGCCGAAGGGCTGTACGCGGTCGTGCGCGAGCGCGGCATCAGCATGTGCGGGGTCGTGCCGACGACCGTCGCGCTCGCGGCGGCGCGCGCCCTCGGCGCGGAGGGCGCGAAGGTGCTGGCGTACGAGAATTCGAGCAACGTTTCCGGAGATCACGAGCGCGTCGTGGGCTACGCCGCGGCTCGCGTCGCTTGAGGGTTCCGCAGTGGATGCGGTCGACCTCCGCTCGGATACCGTGACGCGGCCGAGCCCCGCGATGCGGAGGGCCATGGCCGCCGCGGAAGTCGGCGACGACGTCTTCGGCGAAGATCCGACGGTAAACGAGCTCGAGCGGCGGACCGCCGAGCTCGTCGGGACCGAGGCGGCTCTCTTCGTACCGTCGGGTACGATGGCGAATCAGATCTCGCTCTTGTTGCACACGCGACGCGGCGATGACGTCCTCGTCGGCGAGGCCGCGCACATCGCCTGCGACGAGTCGGGGGCGGGCCCCGCGTGGAGCGGCGCCGGTTTCGTCGTGGTCGGCAGTGGCGGCTTGTTCGACGCCGGCGACGTCTCGGCGGTGCTTGCCCGGCGCGGGCAGACGTCGCCGAACGTGTCACTCGTCTGCGTCGAGAACACGCACAATCGTTGCGGCGGCCGCATCTTTCCGCGCGCCGCCCTCGACGCCATCGTTACCGTCGCCACCGAGCACGGGCTTGGGCTTCACCTGGATGGTGCTCGGCTCTGGAACGCCGCCGCCGCGACCCAGCGCTCGCCGCGCGAGCTCGCGCGCGGCTTCGACACGGTGAGCGTGTGTTTCTCCAAGGGACTGGGCGCGCCCCTCGGCTCTGCCCTCTGCGGCCGCGCTGACACGATCGCGCGTGCCCGGCGCTTCCGCAAGATGCTCGGTGGCGGTATGCGGCAGGCAGGCGTCGTCGCCGCCGCGGCGCTCTACGCGCTCGAGCACAACCGCGAGCGCCTGAGCGACGATCACCGCGCGGCGCTCGGTTTTGCGACGCTCGTCCGCGAGCGCGCCGGCGCTTTTGCCGCCGTCGCCGCCGTCGAGAGCAACATCGTGATGATCGATATCGAGCTCGACGCGGTCCAAGTCGTGGAGGAAGCGCGTCGCGCCGGCGTTCTGGTGCATGCCGTTGGAGCCAGACGTCTGCGCGCCGTCACCCACCTCGACGTCGATCGGACCGCGGTCGAGCTCGGAGCGCAGCGATTGTGCGCAGCCATCGAACGCATCGCGACGGAGCGGGCGTCCACGCCGTGAAACCCGCGACGGCGTGTGCCCCGCGCGGCCTTGCTCGACGCGCGCCCTGCGACCAGGTAGGGTGACGTCATGTCGGAGCTCGCTCCCGGCTTCCTGGTTGCCGCGCCGCCGCTGGGTGATCCCAACTTCGATCGCTCCGTCGTCCTCTTGGCCGCGCACGGTCCCGAAGGCGCTTTCGGTTGGATCGTGAACGGTCGCGCGCTGATGACGGTCTCGGAGCTCTTGGTGCGTACGGAGGTCTGCAGCGAGCCAATGGCGTTGCCGGGGCAGGTACGCGTAGGCGGGCCGGTGTCGCCCGAACAGATCTGGCTCGTCTACCCGAGCGAGGAGAAGTTCGATGGCATCGAAGGTCAGTTCGACGTCGGCGAGCAAATCACCGCGTGCGCGTCGCGCAAAGTGCTCGAGGCGCTGGTGGGGGGCGTGCGCTCGCCGAATATCGTGGGCTTCGCCGGCTACGCGGGTTGGGCGCCGGACCAGCTCGAGCAGGAGATTCGCGCCGGCGCCTGGCTACCGACCGACTTGCACGCTCCGCTGGTCTTCGACGCCCCCGCGGACGAAGTTTGGCGTCGCGCCTATGAGTGCATCGGTACCACGCCGATGGCCTTCACGACGCGTACGGTCGGCTCCGCTTGATTGGGAAGGGATCGGCTTGATTCGGGGAGGCTTGGCTTGATTTGGGGAGGCTTGGCTTGATTTGGGGAGGGCCGAGTAGGCCGGGTTTCCCAAGGGCGTCGCCGTGATGCCACCGCTCCGTCGCTGCTGGTCGGCAGCGCTGTTCGTTTTCGGGGCAGGGACGCTCGTGGCGCCGGCCGCGTCCGAGCCCGGCTCCAGTCCGGGCGTGAGCGAGGGCGCGCCACCGGCGGCGGCATCGCCGCCCGCCCGCCCGGCGCGCGGCGTCTGTCCCGAAGAAATGATGCGCGTGCGTTCGTTTTGCATCGACCGCTGGGAAATCGGCACGGTGGACACGGCGACGGGGCTGGCTCTCTCGCCTTACTATCCGCCGGAGCCGCGCGCCCTCGAGCTGGTGCGGCGCCTCTGGCAGGTGGAGCGCGAGCGCGTCGGCGATCGCTTCGCGCGCACGATGCCGCTGCCGCCGCTGCCGGCGGTACAGAAGAGTGGGACCTTCCAGCCGAAGGCCGTATCGCGACCAGCGATCGTCCCCCAGGGTTATCTGTCTTTCTACACCGCGAAACGCGCTTGCGAGAACGCGGGCAAGCGGCTTTGCACGCTCGACGAATGGATGCTGGCGTGTCGCGGCGAACAAGGCCAGAAGTTCCCGTACGGCTCGGAGTTCGATCGGACGGCGTGCAACGTGTACCGCCACTATCACCCTGCGTTCGTACTCCACGGCAACACCTCCGTCGGACACCGCGATCCGCGGCTCAACTTGGTCGTGGAACGCGGCGTCGATCCGTTGCTCCGCCTGACCGGTCAGAGCGCGCGCTGCCAGAGCCGCTGGGAAGGGCAGGCCGCGTACGACATGGTCGGCAATCTGGACGAATGGGTCGCCGAAGAAGCGGGCATCTTCGCGGGCGGGTTCTACGCGCGCTCGACGACGAGCGGGTGCGAAGCGCAGGTATCGTCGCACTCGCCGCTCTACTACGACTATTCGACCGGCACGCGCTGCTGCCGCTGACGTCAGTCGTGCCCGGCGCCTTCGACGGCGCGCCGGAGCCGCGACAGCGCCCGCGTCCATTCGCGCTGCACCCTGGCCGGCCTGGCGTGCTCCACCCAGCGCGACCAGGCAACGCTCACCAGCCGCTCGTCGTCGCGAAACGGCGACGGCAGCGTTCGGAATACGAGCACCGACTCGCCCGCTTCTTGCCAGCTCACCGCGACGTCGCGTTCCGGCACCCTGCACAGGATCTCGCCGCTCAGCGTTTCGCCCCACTGAGTGTGCAACGAGTACGCTTCGTCGGCGCGACCGAATCCCGTGCCGCCCGAGGCAAGCCAGGTTCGCTGAGCAGCGGCGTCCGTGAAGAACAAATGGGCCCGCTCGACCGTGATCCTGATCGACTGCATGGCCCAGAGCACGCTCCGCGCCCGGCCGTCGTGGATTTGCAGCCCGTGGCGCAGCACCGACAGCGCCGCCCGCCACGACGCCGATACGCCCTCGGCCTCGTCGCTGGACAACAGACCCGAATGCGTGATCTCGATTCGGCCGTCGGCGACCTCGAACCGCACTTGCGAATCCTGCGAACCGAGGACGATCCGCTTGCCCTCCACTCTTTCGAAGACGGAAAGCTCGATCGAGGTACCGAGCGAGGGCCAGCTCAGCGTCAGAGTGCCGCCGGGGTCGAGCGAGCCGCTCGCTTCGTCGGCTTGCCAGCCCGCCACGCCCGCGACGTCGGCGCAGGCGCGCCACAGATTTTCCGCGGAAGTTCGGATGGTCTGATGAATGTTGATCGTTTGCGCCACGGGGCTCGACCAGGCCGAAGACCCGACCTAGACTAGCTCAGTCGCCCGTTTAGGTCTCGATGCGCGCCTTCCTTGTCCTTGCTCTGCCCGCGTTCTGCGCCATCGCATGCGGCGGCCAGGCACCCGGCGAGAGCACGGGGCGCGTCGCTTCGGCCATCGTCGACGGCGAGCGCGATGCCGAGCACCGAGCCGTGTTCGCCATGCTGAGCCACCAGGAGGGGGGCGTCGGCGTCTGCTCGAGCACGCTGATAGCTCCCAATCTGCTCTTGACGGCGCGTCATTGCGTAGCGCCGGGCGTCGTAGAAGACATTCGGTGCGGCGAGTCGCCCTTCAGCGATCCGCGCGACCCCGAGGCCATCTTCGCGACGAATAGCAACGACCTCACGGAAGACAGCATTTGGTTTCAGGCGAGCGGCGTTCACGTACCTCCGGACGGAAACGACACTTGCGGCTTCGATATCGCCTTGGTCGTTCTGGCGGGAGGCGGGCTGCCCACCGACACGGCGGTGCCACTCGTGCCTCGCATCGACCGCGAAGTGCGCGTGGGAGAGGAGTACACCGCCATCGGGTACGGGTTGACCGGCGATACCGCCGGGGCCACGGTGGGCAGTCGCATGCTCCTCACGGGTCTCGAGGCGCGCTGTACTCCCGGTGGCTGCGGCTTCGGCGTGGGGGACACCGAGTTTCGCGGCGAGGCGGGCATCTGCGAAGGCGACTCCGGAGGCCCCGCGCTCGATTCCGAAGAGCGCGTGATCGGTGTCGCATCGCGCGGTACCGAAGGATGTGACGACCCGGTCTACGGCTCCGTGGCGGCCTGGAGCGACTGGATCCGAGACGTTGCGGAGGGCGCCGCCGACGATGGCGGCTACACGCCTCCGGCGTGGGTCACGTCCGGGTCGTCGAGCGAGATCGAACCGGACGAGCCGGGCGGCGACTCGTCGATCCAGGGGCGCGCGTGCGACGAGGAGTCGCCCTGCGACGACGGTTTCGCGTGCTACTTCGAGGTAGGCCCCGAAGACGCTTACTGCGCGGCTCGCTGTGACGAAGACGACGCCTGCGAGGCAGGTTTGACGTGCGACAACGCTCTGGGCGTTTGCGCGGGTCGTCCGGCTGGCAGCGTCGATGCGCACGGCGGCGGGTGCGCGCTCGTTTCGCCGCCCCGCGGTCGGCCCGTGGCATTTTCCGTCGCCTGGCTGCTTTTGGGCGCGGTTCTCCGGCGCCGCCTTCGCCGTCCCGCGATACGCTAGGGAGTCGGAGAACGACCAGACCGGCGCAACCGAGGGAATTGCCCCGGCGCCCCTCCGACGCCCGAAGGCCGAAAGGCTTGTGGAGCCGAGGGGGATCGAACCCCTGACCTCCGCATTGCGAACGCGGCGCTCTCCCAGCTGAGCTACGGCCCCGGGCGAGGGACCGCGAAGGTAGTCGCAGCACCATCGCTGTCAACCGAGTCGGCGACCGTGCCGTTGGCGCTGCCCAATTTCGGGCCGGCATTGACCTCCGGGGGTGCGTGGTTACTTTGCGCACCTCGCCCGCCGGCCGGTTGTCCGGGTTTTGGTCGATCGCAAGGCGCACGGTTTCGACATTTCTGCACGGTTCCACGTGCGACGTGAAGCATCACATTGACTGGAGGGCCCGTGCGAACGGAGCCCCAACGGAGAGGCAACATGGGTAAGATTATCGGCATCGACCTCGGCACGACCAACAGCGTGGTCGCAGTGATGGAGGGCAAGGAGCCGAAGGTCATCGTGAACGAGGAAGGCTCCCGGGTAACGCCGTCCGTGGTGGCTTGGGACGACAAGGGCGAGATCCTCGTCGGAACAATCGCCAAGCGCCAGGCGGTTACGAACCCGGAACACACCGTCTATTCTTCGAAGCGCTTCGTCGGTCGCCGTTTCGACGAGGTCGAGGCCGAGCGCAAGCGCGTCCCCTACGAGGTGGTCAAGGGCAAGAGCGGCGACGCCTGGATTCAGGTTCGCGGCAAGCAGATGGCGCCCCCCGAGGTGAGCGCGAAGGTATTGCAAAAGCTGAAGAAGGCGGCGGAGGACTACCTGGGCGAGAAGGTCGAGGAGGCCGTGATCACGGTTCCCGCGTACTTCAACGATTCGCAGCGGCAGGCGACCAAGGACGCTGGCCGCATCGCCGGGCTCGAAGTCAAACGTATCATCAACGAGCCCACGGCTGCGGCGCTCGCCTACGGCCTCGACAAGAAAAACAACGAAATCATCGCAGTCTACGACTTCGGCGGCGGCACCTTCGACATCTCGATCCTCGAGGTAGGCGACAACGTCGTCCAGGTGATTGCAACCAACGGTGATACGCACCTGGGTGGCGACGACATCGACCTGGCGTTGATGGAGTGGCTGATCACCGAGTTCAAGAAGGACAGCGGGCTCGACGTTTCGAAGGACAAGATGGTGATTCAGCGTCTCAAGGACGCGGCCGAACAGGCGAAGATCGAGCTTTCGACGAAACAGGAAACCACCATCAACCTTCCGTTTCTGACCGCCGATGCGAGCGGTCCCAAGCACCTGCAGAAGCAGCTCACGCGCTCGAAGCTCGAGCAGATGATTCGCCCGCTTATCGATCGAACCATGGAGCCGGTGCGAAAGGCGCTGGAAGACGCGAAGAAGAAGCCTGGCGACATCGACGAGATCGTTCTGGTCGGCGGCTCGACGCGCATGCCGCTGGTGCAGGAGACGGTTCAGAAGTTCTTCGGGAAGGAACCGCATCGCGGCGTGAACCCGGACGAGGTCGTCGCCATCGGTGCGGCGGTTCAAGGCGGTGTGCTCGCGGGCGAGGTTCAGGACGTCGTGTTGCTCGACGTCACGCCCCTGTCGCTCGGCGTGGAGACGCTGGGCGGCGTGATGACGGTGATGATTCCGCGCAACACCACGATTCCCACGCAAAAAAAGGAGATCTACTCGACCGCCAGCGACAGTCAGACTTCCGTCGAGATCCACGTGCTCCAGGGCGAGCGCGCGGAGGCGCGTTACAACCGTACGCTCGGCAAGTTCCACCTCGAAGGCTTGCCGCCGGCGCCGCGCGGCGTGCCGAAGGTCGAAGTCACCTTCGACATCGACGCCAACGGAATTCTCAGCGTGACGGCCAAGGATACGGCTACCGGCAAGGATCAACGCATTACGATCACCGCGAGCAGCGGCCTCAACGAGCAGGACATCGACCGCATGGTCAAGGACGCGCAGGCGCACGAAGAGGAAGACAAGCGGCGCCGCGACGAAATCGAACGGCGCAATAAGCTCGATAACCTCTGCTACACGCTGGAGAAGCAGATCGGCGAGAACCGGGAAAAGGTCGACGGCGAAACGGCGTCGAAGCTCGAAGGGCTGATCAAGGAAGGCCGAGAAGCGATCGAGAAACAAGACGACTCGGCGGTCGCGAGCGTGCTCGAACGGCTCGAGCAGTCCGCTCACGAAGTAGCGAGCAAGCTCTACGAGCAGGCGGGCGCCGGTCCTGGCGCCAACGGACAATCCGGCGAGCCCGACCCATCGAGCGCCGAAGCGAGCGGCTCCGGAGGCAACGGGCAACGCAAGGGAGACGTCATCGACGCCGAGTTCGAAGAGACGAAGTAGAGCGAGACGTCGAATTCGCGGCGCGGCGCGTCCGCCGCGCCGCGGGCGCCCCCCCTACTGGATGCAGAGCATCCCGGGCGGCACGCAGATGCCCTGGAGCGGGTTGCAGCACTCTCGATTGGGGGGACAGGTGACGGGGCCGCATTCTTCTCCGGGGGCCTTGCCCCCCGCGCCGGCGAAGCCTCCGTCCGAGGCGCCGCCGGAACTGGCTGCGCCGGCTCCCATCGAGCCCGACGTCGCCACGCCGGGCATGCCGCCGGCGCCCGTGGCGCTCGATGAGGCGCTGGCCGCGGCGGCGCTCGTCGCGGCGGTGCTGGCGCTGGAGCCGGTGCCCGTCGCGCTGGCACCGCCGGAGCCAGTTCCGCCGGCGCCGCCCGCGCTCACGCCGGTCGTGCTCGCGGTCGAACTCGAGCCCGCCGCGCCGTCCGGCTGCTCCGCTTCGCCGCACGCCGTTACGAATGAAGACGATGTCAGTCCAAATAGTAAGCAAAGAATGATGAAAGCGCGCGGTACGAAATAGGCTTTCGGCAAGGCAGACGCAGCATACCCGAGTCGCGCCGCGTTGGCCTCGAGCTCACACCCCTCAGGCGGCAACCGCCCCCGAGGGGTGTGTCGGGGCTGACGCGGGGCGTGGAAATGATTGCACAGATCGGCGACGAAAGCGTGGGTTCGGCCCCCGGGGACATCGTCCTCACCCAGTCGAAATGCGGCGTTCTCTGGCCCTTGTCGCCGTCTGGCACGAGAAGTGCTCTCGACCGGGCATGGCCAGCGGAGTCATTCGGGTTCGGCGCGACGCCAGCGACACCGACCGTCGCGCGCACGAAAGGGTGCGCTTACGCGTCCCCGTGCTCCTGGACAGCCGTCACAGCTGGCAAAAGTGTCACGCGACCAACGTCTCGCTCGGCGGCCTGGCGCTTCGCACCGCCGAGAATCTGGAGCTCGGAGCGGACGTGGAGCTCTACTTCGAGCTGCCGAACGGTGTGATGATCGAAGCGCAGGCCCGCGCCGTGCGCGCTCAAGGTCCGTTGCTCGGTGTGCGCTTCGATTCGCTGACGCCCGAGCAGTGCCACGGCTTGCGCGCGTTCATCACACTGAGCCGTCAGGAAGACGTCGCGATCCGCTTCGCTCCGTGACAAAAGGTCGCGCGCCGCCCGGGAAGCGGGCGAGCCCGCGTAGCCGCGCGTGCCGTCGTCGCTCGGGTCGTGTAAGGTCCGGCGCCGCATGCTCGCTCGCTCCCACCTTCGACCGTCTCCGGGAACGGTGTCTCTGCTTGGTTGGTCCGACGTCGCGCGCCGGGCCGTCTCGTTGCTGCTGGCGGCGACAACGCTGGCGTGCACCGGTTCACCCAAGCCGGCGCCTTCCGTGAGCGCGGCCGACCAGCGACCGGTGCGCACGAGCGAACCGAAGCTCTCGGTGGTCGGCGCGCCCGGCGACTTGCTCGCGGTGGGACGGCTGCGCTCGCTCGACGATTGGTTCGACGAGGTCGACCGTTGGTCTGGAGTGCCAGTCGACGTCCGGATTCTGCTCGATCAGCACAGCGGGGGAATGTTGCGCACGGTGCGTCTCGAGGGGCCGCTCGAGTTTGCCGCGCGAGCCAACTCGAACGTGCGCCGGCTTTTCGATCCGGAGTGGGTCGTTGCCGTCGGGCTGCGCTCCGGAGAGCAGCTCATTGCTTCGATCCGTGCTCACGGCGGCGAGGTCGTGCCGGGACCGGGTGGGGCGAGCTATGCTCGCTTCGACGCCCGGCTCCTGTGCGCGATCGCGCCTGCGCTCGGGCCTACGCGGTCCAAGCTGGTGTGCGGTCCCAACCGCGACGCGCTCGACGGGTTGCTCGCCTATGCCACGCGAGGCATCCATCGCCACTCGTTCGGCAGTTCCGATCTCGAGCTGACGCTGCTCGGCGATCCGTTGGAACGCCTGTATGCCGGTGAACTCCGGCAGCTTGCGGCGCTCGCAAAGGTCGCGTCGCGGCAGTTTGCAACGGGTGACTCGGTCTTCGACGAAACGGTTGCAGCCAGCGTCGAAGCCGTCGTGGAGGAGGCGACGTTCCTGGTGGAGGACACGCGCGAGGTCGCCCTCCGCGTCGATCTACCGCGGGGCCAGAGCCCGCTCCGGATCGAAGCGCGCGCCGAGTTCTCGGCGGAGCGCGCTTGGACGGTCCGAGGAGCGCTCGACGTAGCGAGCCGCACCGGCCCGGCGCCGCCGGACTTCTACGCGCTGCCCGTGGAGGCGACGAGCGCGTGGTTCTACACGCCGACGAGCGATGCTCACTTCGAACCGGTCAAGGTCGCGCTGCGCGAGCTTTTGCGCGGCGGGCTCGGCTATCTCGGCCTTTCGGACGCATCAAGAAAGCTCTGGCTCGACTTTTGGGACGGCGCTCTGGAGCCGCTGCCAAGTGTCGGGGCCGTCGGCGAAGCTCCGAAGGCCAGCGGCTCGGAGTCGCGCGCCGACGCGCCCGCGATGTGGTTCGCGTGGCGCGTTTGGAAAATCGATACACCAGCCGATGCCGTCTTGACGACCTTGCGCGCGCTCGCCAAGGCGCTGGCGGATCCACCGTCGCGGCAGCGCCTGAATAGCCTGCTTTCGCCGCTCGGACTCTCCGCAGACGAGCTCCCGACCGCCAAGGAGCGCGCCGCCAAGGCGCCGGCGCCGCGCGGCGCCCGGACCTTCGAGCTTGAGCTTCCGGCGCAGTTCTTCGAGTCGATTCGCTCGCAGGCCAAGCCGGATGCGCCCGCGCCGGCCGCGACTTCGTGGCGTCTGTTCGTCGTGGTCCTGGCGGACGGTCAGAAGACGTGGGTCGGGTCGGATATGGACGAATCGAGAGCCATCCGGCGACTCCAGTCGCTGGCGCAGGGAGAGGCGAAGACGCTCACCGAGCGACCCGAGATCGAGGCGCTCGGGCGAGGCCGGTACGCGGGTGGCGGCTTCTTTACTCAGAAGGGCATCGGGGAGGCCTTCGATTTCTTGGACGGGCAGGTCGACGCGAGCTCGCTGCCGAACTCGGGCACGAGCCCGATCCTGTTCTGGTGGTCCGCGGAACGCTCGCCCTCGGTGGCCGTGTCGGCCGAGCTCGCGGTTCCCGGCGCTGCTCTCCGGGATTTCGCCGGGCTATTTTCGCGGTAGGCCGCCTCCCCCCACCCGGCGGCCGAGTCCGGAAAAACTTTGCCCAGCTGCCGGACTCTGCGTACGAGGGGGGTACGGCGATGTATCCCAAACACCTACATCCGTGGCTCCTGCTCGCGCTCCTTTCGCTGGCCCCGAGCCGGGCCCTGGCGTGGGTAGAGACTGCGGTTCAGTCCCACACCGTACGGGTGGAGCTCGATCGTCTCGGCTCGGCCACCGTTGGCCATGAGTTCGTGCTTCGCGTGCGGGGAGGGCCGCTCAAGAGTCTGACCTTGAGCGGCGTCGACGCCGACGCCGAGTTTCTCCCCGATGCGACCGTCGCTGTCGCGCGCGCCGATTTCACGACGACGCGCCCGCTCTTGCTCGAAAAGGCGGAGGACGGATCGCTGGCGATCGAGATCGACCACGACAAGGGCCTGCGCAGCGGGACCTACCTGTTCCGCTTTCGGTATCGGACCCACCTGACGGAGCGCCAGCTCTTGAAGCGGCGCGGGGCCTGGGTCGAGCTCACCTGGACCGCGCCACGCTTCGAAAACGGAATCGATTCGGCACGCGCCGTGTTCGCGGTGCCGTCGAGTGCGACCCCACCGCGCTTGCCCGTCGCCGCCGAGAACGCCAACGACTTCGATCCGGCGCTCGACGGCGTGCTGGTCGCTTCGGAGCGCCGAGCGGACGGACGCGACGAGATCGAGCTCGTGAGGCCGCACCTAGCTCAGAACGAGCCTGCCATTTGGCGGGTATGGCTGAGCCCGCGCGCGATCGACGCGCTCGGCGCGGAGACACCGACGCAGGCGCTCGTCGAGCTCGCCGCGGCAGAGCCCGACGTCGAAAAGCGCCCCGCGCTGCCGATCGTCGCCGCGCTCTTGGCCGCGCTCGGATACGCACTGCTGATCGCTCTGAAGGGCGTGCTCGTGGCGCGCGACTGTCGGTCGGTGGGCGCCGTTGCGAAGCCGCTGGTCCCGCTCGGGGCTCCGGTTCGGTCTGTTCTCGGCGGCCTGCTGCTCGGCACGGCCGTCGGTGTCGCGCTGCTCTCCGAGCTTTCTGTCGCTGCCGCGGTGCTCCTGCTTGCCGCCATGTCGCTGGCCGCTCACACCGGGCCGTTGCGCCAACCGGCGCTGCGCGGCCCTGGGACGTGGATCGTTTGCGAGGCGAAACAGGCTTTCTCGCGCGCGCCGCGCTGCCCGACCGAAGGTCGCTGGCTCGACACCGGGGACGTTCGCGGCTTTTTGCTGTTTGCTCTCGGGCTGACCGCGTTCGCCGCCGCTGGCTCTCTTTTGCTTTCCGTGTCGCCCTACCACGCCGCGCTGCTCTGGCTGTCGAGCGCGTGCCTGATTCCCGTTTTTTGCTGTGGCCGGGCGGCGGAGCGGCCGCAGGGTGCCGTGGAGCGCGCGCAACCGCTGCTCGGTTGGTTGTATGCGAGGCTCCTCCGTCGCGGCGACGTCGACGTCGAGCCGCTGCTTCGTCTTCCCGGCGGCGTTGGCGAGCCGGACGAGCTTCGTCTCCGCGTGCTCCCGAAGAAGCGCGAGCGCGGCCTCGGCTCGATCGAAGTGGGGCTCGAGACGGTTTTCGATTCCGCCGGCCCGTGTGTGATCGTCCGTGTCAGTGACGACTCGGCGGCGTACCGCGCGCTTCCGCGCACGATCGTATGGTCGCGCGGACGCTCGCAGGACGAGCGCGTCGCGATTCTTCGGCCCAAGCTGCCGACGCGCGCGTTGTCACTCAGGCTGGTCGCCAACCTGCTCGACGCCCTTCAACCCCGCCCCGGAGCCCGGCCGGCTTGCGCCGCCCGCGTTCAGCGTCCGAGGAGAGCCGCGAGCTCGGCAGGGAGCGGCGTTTCGACGACGAAGGCCGCCACGCCCCGAGCACCGCTGCAGGCGACGTAGCTCGCGTGCAGGGCGTGGCGAGCGCCGAGCCCCGGTTCGCGTCCCGCGCCGTACACCGCGTCGCCGACGATGGGGTGCCCGATGGCCGACAGATGCGCGCGCACCTGATGGCGGAAAGCTCGCGCAACTTCGAGCTCGAGGAGCGTTCGCGCGGCGCCTTGTTCGAGCACGCGATAGCGCGTCGTGCGAGGCGCCACGCCCTCGAGCGCGCCGACTTCGACTCGCTCCGGCCGGCGGCGATCGTTTCGAAGCGCGAGCGCGATTTCACCCTGAGCGCTGACTACGCGCCCTTCGACGATTGCAAGATAGCGCTTTTGCCAGAGCCCGCCGCGAAGCGCGTCCCGGAGTGCGGTGAAAGCGCTTTGGTTGCGCGCAACGACGAGCAGTCCCGAGGTTTCTGTGTCGAGGCGATGCAGGAGGCCGGGCTCGCGCCGATCTTCGCCGACGCTCGAAAGCTCCGGAAAGCGCGCGAGCAGCGCGCCGGCCAGGGAGCCCTCGGGGTGCTCGCGCGTCGGACAGGTCGCCTGTCCGGCAGGCTTCGAGACTACGATCAAGTCGTAGCGCTCCAAGCGGACGTCGAGCGGGAGGTCTGCTTCGGCCGTCGCCGACGGGCGCGGCGGCACCCGAACCACGAGCGTGTCCCCGGCGCGCGCCGGCTCTCCCTTGCGTGCGCGCCGGCCTTCCACCATGACATCGTGCTGCTCGAAGATTGCTCGCGCGCGCCGTCCCGACAGCTCCGGGATCAACGCTCTTACGACGTGATCGAGGCGCCGTCCGGCGTGATCTTCTCCGAGGCGAAAGCGCCGCACGTGGCTCACGGCCGCGTCGATCTCTACCAGCGGCCGGCCGCGCCGGCCACGATGGTCGTTTCGCCGAACGGCGTGACTTCGGGCGCCACGAAAGGTACGGCGGCCATCCGTTCCGGCACCGCCCCGGGTTTTTTGGGTGCGGCGGTCGTGGCCGGTTCCGTCAGCCAAAAGGCGAGCGCCGCGCCGGCAACGGTTCCGGCGGCGATGCTTCCGAGCCAGATGCTGTCGCGCACATTCCGTGACCCTTCGTCGTCGACCAGGAGAGCCGGGCTCGCGAGCGCGGCCCCCGTGAGCGCTCCGAGGCTCGCCCCGAGATCGACCATCAGAACGCGGGAGGCGCCGAGCTCTGTCTGGGTCGCGAGCGCGCCGAACAAGAGGACGCCCGCGCCGCTGCCGTAGCCCATGCCGAGCGTGGGCGTGCTGTCCGTCTCGCCGCGGACCGCGAGCTCGGTCACGCCGCCCAAGAGCAAGCCGAAGAAACCCCCCGAGTGCGCCATCAGAGCGTCGCCCTCGCTCGCGGGCTCGAAGCTCAGCGCCAGAGTAGCTGCCGCGACGCCGCTCGTTGCGCCGACGAGCCCGTAGATGTAGCGATCGCCGGCTTCGACGTCGTAGCTCGCCGAAAGGAGCAGTCCCGAAAATGTCGGCCACCAGGCGCCCGCGGAGAGGTACCACGCGTCGCCCGTACCGATTTCCCATTCGTCGGCGACGATCATCGAGGTGCCGAAGCCGAGACCCGCGCCCAGCGCGGTGAGCGGATAGAGCAGCCGGGGATCATCGGACCCCGTCGCGCGCTGGAGCGAGAAGCCGATGTAGCCGCCAAGCGCCGCGGCGTTGAGCGCGAGCACGGCGCGTCCGTCCGAGCGCGTCGGGACCAGCCGTGTTCCGTGTTCCTCCAAAGCGACGCGGGGTTCCTCTTCGCGCTCGCTGCCACGGCCCTTTTGCACCAAGTCCCGGAGCATCGTCACCGAGCGGACCTCGAGCTCTTTCGAAGCGAGATCCTGCACACGTACCAGGAGCACGCGCGAGCGCGGCGCGACGGCGACCAATCGCAACCGAAGCCGCGTCCCGCTCCTGGACAGCGACGGCGCAACGACCCAGGCGGCCCGCGCGGCTTCGACGAGGTCGATTTCGGAGCGGGGCGCGCGCGACGGCCGCGCCGCCTCGAGTCTGAGGTCGAGGCCCAGATCCTGCACGGCTTCCCGCAAAATGGCGTCGACTTCGAGCGCCCTCTCTTGGAGAGCGGCGTCCGCGCCGCCGAGAGCCGTCGGATACAGCGTCGCGCCCTCGGCGCGCGCCGTCGCTGCGCGGAACGCCACCAAGCAGGCGATGCACGTCGCGAACGCCGACCGTCGAGCTCGGCGGCGATCGTCGGCATTCATCGCTGCGCCGTTCACGGCTCGTCTTCGGTCAGAACATCACCGTCGCATTCAGCCAGGCGTCGAAGCCGATCGACGAATCGACCTTGAAGCGCCGGCCCGGGTCGTTGATGACGCGACGGTAGTTGGGGTTCGGGATCCCGGTGGGCGTGAACGTCGTGGTTCCGTCGGAGTTTTGACGGCTGCGCCGGCACGGTCCGGCCCGTGCGACGCTCGACGCGAAGTCCGGATTGCACGCTTGATCGAAGG
>DASWGX010000378.1:0-10785 GCA_036393455.1 Polyangiaceae bacterium | reverse complement strand
ATCTTCGTCGCGAGCTCGTGCACGTGGTCCTTGACCTTGGCGCGCAGCTCTCGCGGCTCTTTTTCCAGCGCCTTGAGCGATTTGGGCAAATTGCGCCACCCGGGCCAGACCAGAACGTGGCCGCGCACGTCGATGCCGCGTTCGCGTAGCCAAGCGACGCCCGCCCGAGCGCGTTCGAGCGTGAAGGCCGAACCCCAATCGCCTTCGAGCGCCACCCACTTCAAGTCGTTTTCTAGCGTCGCCAGGTTGAAGAGGTCCGCGACGGTGTCCTTGAAGCGCTCCTGGGACCCCACCAGCCGTTCGGCGGGCACACAAGTTCCGAACCCGAACGCATGCCGCTTCAAGGCGGCCTCCACCTTCGCTCCGCTCACCGGCTTGCCCGCGCTGTCCTCGACGCGAACGTCGAGCTTGGCCTTCCTATGCTCTTCGATGCGCGCCGCCGCCGCCGCTCGCCACGGCGCGTCGGGCTCCATTCCCGGATAGGTGAGCCTGGTGACGGGCAGGTCCGCCAGAACCAGCTTGGTTCCGAAGTTCTCGACGGTGACGCCGCCGATCTCGACGATCTGAGGGTCGTAGCCGAGCCGGAAGATGATCTGGGCTTGGCCGGGCTCGTAGCTTTCCTCGGCCACGAACGGTACGTAGATTTTCTTCCAAGCGCGGCCGGCACGAACGGGGTAGCTCACCGACTTGGTCCAGGGATCGCGCGCGAGCTCGAACACGAACTCGGTCTGCCCTTCGCCGCTTTCGTTGCGTGACCATTCGGTGCGAAAGTGGAACGTAGCGAGGAGCACGTCGCCCTTGCGCACGGGCGTGCGCGTCTTGGCTTGTACCTGGACGTCCCAGACCTGCTGGCTAGGCTCCTTGATTTCCGCGCGAATCGCCGTGTCGAAAGGCTGCCCTTCGATGTCGACGACCGCTACCGCCACGCGCTCGGTCTTCCCCTGAGGCTCGAACGCGGCGAGCTCTCCGGCCGCGGCGACTTGCTCACCCGGAACCTTGCCGTAGTTGCCGGTCGCCCGTTGTGTCGCGGGTGCCGCTTGCTCCGCCGGCGCCTCGCCGGTCGCCGCGAGCTCGGGCTCGCGACGAATGCACGCGGTCAGGCCCAGCACGAGCACGAAGAGCAGCCAGTGCTTGTTCGAAGATGCGATCACGAATGCTTTCCTCCGTCGAACCAAGGTCGGGAACGGACGGGCTACGCCGGCTCCCCTGCTATCGGGAGCCCGGGTAGCCCGTCGATGCTTTCGGAATTCCTTTCGGCCTGATACACGGCGAGGCCGTCGGGCCCCCTCGACTCGGCCCAGCGGGCGAGCTGATCGCGCTCGGCCTTGAACTCGTAGCGCGGCACGGCGTAGCCGCACGAGTCCGCAATGCGCTCGAGGTCGACGACGATGATGGAGCGCGGTTGAAGCCGCACGTCGAAGCACGACAATAGCTCGCGGAACTCGGGCGCGACCGGTTCGACGACCCGACCCCGACCGTACAGGCGCAAGATCTTGGGCGGACCGTCGAAGGCGCACAGCATCAGCACGATGCGGCCGTTTTGTCGCAAGTGCGCGATGGTTTCGACGCCGCTTCCCGGATAGTCCACGTACGCGACGCTGGACGGCCCGAGAATCCTCAGCGAGTCGAGGCCCTTGGGCGATACGTTCACGTGACCGGCCCCGCTGCTCGGCGCCGTTCCCACGAAGAAAACGTGCTGGCTCCGGATGAATTCCTCCAGTTTTGGATCGAGTTTTTCGTGGATCTTTCCCATCTTGGTCTCCATCTGGGCCGGTCACCGTCCGTGATCACCGAGCCCTGGTTCGCGGCCGGTCAAGCGGGAGCCGGCGACCGTGCGCGAGCTTCAGAAAGCGCGCGGCTCACGCGCCTCGCCGCGGTTTCGATGTCTTCGATGCTTCCGGTCGCGAGCTTACCCCCCATGCCGACGGCCACGGCGCCCGCCTCGAGCCAGTCCGCGAGGTTGTTCTCGTCCGCACCGCCGGTCGGCATCAACGGAATATGGGGCAGCGGGCCGCGCAGCGCCTTCACGTAGCCCGGGCCCACCGCCGAACCCGGGAAGAGCTTGACGCAAGCGGCGCCGGCATTCCAAGCGCGCACGACTTCGGTCGCCGTGAACGCGCCGGGCAGAAACGGCACACCGCGCTCGTTCGCGGCGCCCACCAGCTGTTCGTCGAAATGAGGGCTGACGAGGAACAGCGCTCCGGCGGCGCACGCCGCCGCCAGCTGATTCGCGTCGAGCACCGTGCCGGCACCGACGAGCGCGTCGGGCAGCGCTTCGCGAAGGCGCAAGATCGCCTTCGCCGCTCCCGGCGTCGAAAACGTCACTTCGATGCCCGTCACTCCACCGCGTGCGAGAGCGCGCCCGATCTCGACCGCACTCTCCGCGGAGGGCGCGCGAATGACGCCGACTACGCCCGTGGCGCGCAGGCTTTGGAGAAATGCGGAATGCGGACGGCTCAAGACTTCCTCCGGTGGGCACGCGGAAACTAGCACGCGGCCGGGTCTCGATGAAGCGGCGATCACCAGTGAAACAGGGTCCCGTCGAGCTTTCGGTTCACCGGCAGGCTAGCGGCCCGGTACGGGTACTTTGCCGCGCTCCCTTCGTCCAAGTCGACGCCGATACCGGGTTCGTCCCCGATCACGAGCGAGCCCTGCTCCAAGCGATAGTTGGTTTTGAACACCTCCGACACCACGGGTTCGTGCGGCATGTACTCCTGAATGCCGAAGTTGTTGATCGCGAGATCGAAGTGGAGCGAGGCCCCCAGGTTCACCGGCGAAAGGTCGGTGGCGCCGTGAAAGCCGATCTGGACCTGATAGACCGACGCCAGCGCCGCTACCTTGAGCAGGTGGGTGACGCCGCCGCCGTGACATAGCGGCATGCGAAGGTAGTCCACGAGCTGCTCGCTGATCAGCGTGGTCGCGTCGTAAATGCTGTTGAAGACCTCGCCGATGGCGATCGGGGTGGTGGAGTGGCGGCGCACCAGTCTCAGTCCCTCTTGAAGCTCGGCCGCGATCGGGTCCTCCAGCCAAAAGAGGTGATACGGCTCGAGGTCGCGCGCCAAGCGGGCGGCCTCGATCGGCGTGCAGCGATGGTGCGCGTCGTGCAAGAGGTGAAGCTCCGCGCCGAACGCCGCGCGCACGCGCTCGAATAGGCTCGGCACCAGATTCAGATAGCGCGAGGTGTCCCAGCGCTCTTCGAGCGGCAAACCGACTCGAGCCGGCTCGTACGCCGCTTGGCCCTTGGCAACGCCGTAGGCGTCGGGCAGCCCGGCGACGCCCGACTGCACGCGCACGGCCAAAAAGCCCGCGTCGACCGCGCGCCCGACGGCGTCCAGCGCCTGCGACGGTTCTTTGCCGCTCGCGTGGGCGTACACGAGCACGCGCTCGCGGCTCTTGCCGCCTATGAGGTTGTAAAGGGGCGTCCCCAGCGCCTTGCCCTTGATGTCCCAGAGCGCGGTGTCGATGGCGGAGATCGCCGTCATCGTGACCGGGCCGCGCCGCCAGTACGCGCCGCGGTAAAAGTAGTGCCAGAGGTCCTCGATGTTGCGCGCGTCGCGGCCGATCAGCGCCGGCAGGCAGTGTTCTTCCAAATACGCGACCACGGCCTTCTCACGGCCGTTCAGCGTGGCGTCGCCGAGACCGTAGACGCCAGCGTCCGTCTGGAGCTTGAGCGTTACGAAGTTTCTTCCCGGACAGCAGACGATGACTTTGGCGCTTACGATCTTCATGACGGCCGCTCAAATCCCCGGAACGTAGTCGTGGTGGAGCGCGATGTACTCGGAAAGCGCTTTTTCGGCGGGCTCGCAGCCGGGGGGGACGGGCCGGCGAGAAAAGGTCTGAAAGTAGAGCACGCAGGCGTCGCGCCACCAGCGCGCTTCTTGCTCCTGAATCACGAGCAGGGCACGGACGTGCTCGAAGCGTTCTGCGTCCACGAACGGCGCCAGCGACGCCCAGGTCCGCTGCATCCCCCGCACCGCGTCGACACCGCGCTGATAGCGCAGGCAGAGCTCGTCCCAGAGCGAGCGGCCCGACTCGGTAACGTGGTGCCACGGCACGTGATGAAACCACAGCAGCAGCTCTTCCGGCGTTGCGCCGACGTGCGCGAACTGCCCCGAGAGCGGCGGATGGTAGAGCGCGGCGGCGTTGCTGCCGCGCGGCGTACGGTCGAAGCCGAGGCCCTCGGCGTCGGCGCGATGATAATACGTGGAATTCCAGTCCGCACGTCCCGCATCCTCGACCCAGGGACCCGGACCGTAGTGGTGATGGCGCGCCATCAAGTGGTGCAAACCGAGCGGCGTCATGTAGTCGACCACGGCCTGGCGCGACTCGAGCATCATTGTCGTCGCGGGCTCGAGGAAGCGAGCGTCTTCGCAGAAGCTCAGCGCGAGCCACTCTTCGGCCACGCGTTTGGCTCCCAGGGCGTGATCCCACGACAAGCGTCCAAACGCGTACCAGTTCGCCTGTGCGAACGGATGGCCGCACCAGTTGCGTTCGTTGCCGACATTGGCGACCGCCGCCATGCCGGAAAGCGCGTGACCGTCGAGCGTACCGTCGACGACGGATGAAACCGGTGAACCCGCGCCGCGCGCGTAGGTGTCCGAGGTCAGGCATTCCTCGAACAGCGTGCCGAGGTAGGCAAGGTGCGTCGCGAACCCCAGATACTCCTGGGTCAGTTGAAACTCGATCATGAGCGGAGTCTTCGGCATCGCCCCGAACAACGGGTGGAACGGCTCCCGAGGCTGAAAATCGATGGGCCCATTTTTGACCTGGAGCAGCAGGTTCCGGCGAAAGGTTCCGTCGAGGGGAACGAACTCCTGGCTCGCCTGCTTGGCACGATCGTCGGGGTTCTCGTCGGCGTAGACGAACGCGCGCCACATGACGACTCCGCCATGCGGCTCGAGCGCCTCTGCCAAGAGGTTCCCACCGTCGGCGTGAGTTCGACCGTAGTTTTGCGGACCGGGCTGTCCCTCGGAGTTCGCCTTCACCAGAAAACCGCCGAAGTCCGGAACGTATCGATAGATTTCCGCGACCTTTTCCCGCCACCACTGGCGCACTCGCGCGTCGAGCGGGTCGGCCGTTTCGAGACCGGAAAGCTCGACGGGCGCGTTGAAGCGCGCCGTCAAGTACACCCTGATTCCGAAGGGTCGGAACACGCCGGCCAATGCGGAAACCTTCAGCAAGTAACGTTCGGTGATGACGCGGGCGTCGGCGTTCACGTTGGTGAGCACGACGCCGTTGATGCCGACCGATGCGTTGGCGCGCGCATAATCACGATAGCGGGGTGCGACGTAGTCCGGCAGCTTGTGCCAGTCCCAAAGCGACCAACCGGCGTAGCCTCGTTCGATGCTGCCGTCGAGGTTGTCCCAGTGGTCGAGGACGCGCAGCCGCACGCGCGGCTTGTCTTCGACGTCGAGCGGCCCGAGCTCCCGAGCGGTGCCGAGCCAGCGCAAGAAATGAAATGCACCGTACAACACGCCCACGTCGGTGTTCGCCGCCAGCGCGACGTTCTTGCGACCTTCGATGTCCGCATCGCAAAGCACGAAGCCCTCGTCGCCGACGCGCGCGAGGCGCTCGGCGAGCCCGAGCCCTGCGATGCGCGGCGAGCTCGCCGGCGTGCCCAGGCACAGCACGCGTCCCGTGGCGGGCGACGCGACCGGAACCACCGCGCGCAGCAAGCCCGAAAGCCCCTCCGAGAGCTCCCGCGCCGCGGCGCGGAGCGTCGGTGAATCGCCCTCGACGAACAGCCCTCGGACCCGATCCCGCGCCCGGGCGCGGCGCATTTCGTCCGAAATACACGCGTAACGAAGCCAGAGCCGGTAGCCGTCCTCGCCGGGCAAGGTCAGGTTCGTCTCGTCGGTCAATCGACTGCTCCCACGGGCGCGGCCAGCGTAGCTCAGAACCGCGACGCGGCGAAGCCGGCAGCGCATTGTCACGTTGACCGCCTGCATCGGCAATCGTAACCGGGTGAGCCTGAGCCATGGCCGTCACCGACTACGAGAGCGCCGAACCACACTTTCCGTTCCAGAACCCCGATCTGCCGCTCGGGCAGAGAGTCGACGATCTCGTGTCGAGGCTCACCCTGAACGAGAAGGCGGCGCAGATGCTGCACGAAGCGCCGGCGATCCCGCGCCTCGGCATTCCCGCCTACAACTGGTGGAACGAGTGTCTGCACGGCGTGGCGCGCGCCGGCATCGCCACGGTCTTTCCGCAAGCGATCGGTCTAGCCGCGACATGGAACACCGATCTCTTGCACCGCGTCGCTTGCGTCATCGCCGATGAAGCGCGCGCGAAGCACCACGAGTTTTCGCGCCAGGGAGACACCGGCTACTACAAAGGCCTGACGTTCTGGACGCCGAACATCAACATCTTCAGAGACCCGCGCTGGGGCCGCGGCCACGAAACCTACGGCGAGTGTCCGTTTCTCACCGGAAGGCTCGGCGTGGCCTTCTGCCGCGGGCTCCAGGGGGACGACCCGCGCTACCTGAAGCTGGTCGCGACGCCCAAGCACTTCGCCGTGCACAGCGGCCCGGAGGCCTTGCGCCACAGTTTCGACGCCCGGGTCGGACTCAAGGATCTCTACGAGACCTACCTGCCGGCCTTCTTCGAGTGCGTTACCGAGGCGAAGGCCCATAGCGTCATGGCCGCCTACAATCGGACCAACGGCGAGCCATGCTCGGCGAGCGAGACGCTGCTCGCCAGGATTCTGCGTGAAGCGTGGGGGTTTGAGGGCTACGTCGTCAGCGACTGCTGGGCGATCCGCGACTTTCACGAGCACCACAAGGTGACCGCGTCGTGGGAAGAGTCGGCGGCCGCCGCCGTCAAGGCGGGCTGCGATCTCAACTGCGGCTGCAGCTACGAGCACATCCCGCACGCCGTGGAGCTCGGCTTGCTCGGCGAGACGGACCTCGACGTCTGCGTCAAGCGCCTGTTCAAGGCGCGCATGCTGCTCGGCATGTTCGATCCGCCCGAACGCGTCCCCTTCGCTTCGATCCCCTACGAAGTCAACGACGCCGAAGTGCATCGCGCTCTGTCGCTCAGGGCCGCGCGTGAATCGATCGTGCTCTTGAAGAATCAGGGCGGCCTCTTGCCTCTCTCGAAGGACCTCGGAAGCCTCGCCGTCATCGGGCCGAACGCGCACAATCACCAGGTCCTGCTGGGCAACTACTTCGGCACGCCGTCCCGTTCGGTGACGCCGCTCGAGGGGATTCGCAGCGCCGTGTCCGCGCGAACCAAGGTCTGGTACAGCGAAGGCTGCAAGCACCTCCGAAAGTGGGACGGCCTGAGCCGTTCGGCCGCGCTCTCGGAGGCCGTGAGCATGGCCGCGCGCGCGGACGTGGCCGTCGTGTGCCTGGGTCTCACCGCGGAAATCGAAGGCGAGCAGGGCGACGCCAGCAACTCGGAAGCGGCGGGCGACAAGGTTGATCTGAACCTTACCGGCTTGCAGCAAGAGCTCCTCGAGCGTGTCGCCGCCACGGGCAAGCCGACCGTGCTGGTACTCGTCAGTGGCAGCGCGCTCGCCGTCAATTTCGCGGCGGAGAACGTGCCGGCAATCTTGCAAGCCTGGTACCCAGGCCAGGAGGGGGGCACCGCCCTCGCGGAAGTTCTGTTCGGCGACTGCAACCCCGGCGGGCGCCTGCCCATCACGTTCCCGCGCGACATCGAGCACGTCCCCGACTTCGCCGATTACAGCATGTGCGGCCGCACCTACCGCTACTCCGAACACGACCCGCTCTATCCGTTTGGCTACGGCCTTTCCTACACGAGCTTCGAATACTCCGACGTTCGAGTGTCCGCGGAGCGCGTGGCGGTGGGAGAGCCGGTCGAGGTCGGTGCGACGCTGCACAACACGGGCAGCCGCGCCGGCGACGAGGTCGTCCAGCTCTACGTGAAAGATCTCGAAGCTTCCTGCGCCGTGCCACGCCACGAGCTCAGGGGGTTCTCGCGCGTGTCGCTGGCGCCCGGAGAGTCGGCGCGCGTCGTTTTCGAGCTCGGACCGCGCGCCCTTTCCCTCATCGACGACGCGGGCCGGCGCGTACTCGAGCCGGGACGTTTCCGCATCTGGATCGGTAGCAGCCAGCCGGACTCGCGCAGCCTGGCGCTCACCGGACGAACGCCGCCGAGCGTCGACTTGGAGCTTTTCGGCGAACGCAAAGAGCTCCCCTACTGAATCCCTCGCGGGTCCGGCCTGGGCCCGTTTCTTTTCGCGCAGCGACGAGAAACGGCGCCGGTCGTCAGCAGCTCGTTACGCTCGCAGGGTCGTCGGCGCCGGATTCGAGCGCCGACTCGCAGTGCTCCTCGCTCCGGCAGGTTTCTACGAGCGTCCAGGCCCCCGTAGTCGAGCAGCGCTGAAGCCTCGAGCGGTTGCACTGGAGCGAGCCGACCTCGCTGCACGAACCGCAACGAGCCGGAACTTCGTTGCAGAGGTTCTCGGCGCTGCACTCCTCCTCGAGCTCCCACTCTCCATCACCGCAGAGCTCCAGCCGCGCCCCGCTGCAGCGCCGCTCCCCCGCGTCGTCGCAAGGGTCGGCCCGCGGCGGATCGGTCGCCTCCTGGAACGCCTCGTCGTCGACTTCGAAGTCGCCGAAAACCACCTGGCACCCGAACGAGGCGAGCGCGCCGAAAAAGGCGAGCGCACACCCGAGACGGCGGATGCGCGTCAAAATGTTCCCGCGAGGCCGGCTTCCCCCGCGCCGACGTAGGGGACGACGCGCCCCTGCTCTCTGTGCCCGCGCGGAGGCTCGGTCCAGAGCAGTGCGAGGCCAGCCCCGATGCCCCCGAGCCCCAGCACGAAACCGACGCCCGAGATCGTCCCGAGCGAGTGATAGCGCGAAACGCGTGAGCGGCTCCGCGAGCTGCAAATGCCGTCGTCGGTGCACTCGTCGACCAGCGTGCCGCGTTGTTCGAGCGCGAGTACACCGGCTACGCCCCCGACGACGATACCGGCACCGCCGACGCCGAAGGCCGCGTACGTCAGCGCGCGCCTGAAGTGAAGCTCCGGCGGTTCGGCCGTCCGAGCGGGCGCGTCAGTGGCCTCCGGCTCTGCGCGCGGCGCGGGAACGGCCTGGGCGGCGGGCGCCGGCTCGCGCAAGAGCTCGAAAGAGAGCTCTCGTCGCTCGCCCTCGGCCAGCGTCACCGACTGCTCCTTCGCCACGTAGCCGGCCGCGAAAGCGCGCACGACGATCGAGCCCGGGTTCACGGCTTGCGCGGCGCCGAAGCTCGACGGCGCGAGGGGCACGCCGTTCAGCGTGACCCGCGGCTCGACCACGCCCTTGACGTCTACGGTGAGCCACGCGAGGCGTGCTTCCACGATCTGGATCTCGTTCCCGGCGTCCGTCACGGCGCGTTTGAAAGGCCAGGGCGCGTCCGGCGCGACGCCTTCTCGGAGGACCAGCGCGTAGCGCCCGTAGGCTTCCACCAGACGCCCCAGCCCTACCAGAGCGCGCGCGTGGTCGACCACCAGCGTCGGGGCATGAACGAGCTCGTCCGCCCGCTTGAAGCGATCGGCGGCGACGCCGAAGTCGCCCTGCTTCAGCGCCTCGTAGCCTTCGGCGGCCAGGGCGCGCGCCGAAGCGCGATCGGCCTCGCTGGATTCGGCCTCGCTGGATTCGGTCGCGCTGGATTCGGTCGCGCTGGATTCGGTCGCGCTCGGTTCGGTCACGCCCGGTTCGGTAGCGCCCGGTTCGGCCGTGCTCGGTTCGGCGCGTACCGGACGGCCGAGCAGAATGCACAACAACGCCACGAGCACGCCAAAAAAGGGCCCTAGCCAGCGACTGGCCCCCAGCGGCCGCCCCCGAAGCTCGAAGTGTGCGTGCGCCAAGGTCGAAAATACCCGGGTCGAGCCTTACAATGAACCGCAGCGCGCGCGCAAGCGTCTCAGCCCGAGTCGAAGACTATCGGATAGACCACGCGCACGCTGCCGCGGCTCGGCTTCGGAAACCGGAGCGCAAAGAACCCTTCGGCGACGCAGTCGACCACCCGCTGATCGGGCAGGTCGGAGCCGCCGTCGCGCACGTGCGCCACCTGACCGTTCTGGTCGATGACGAAACGAAGCCGTACGGCGCCGCCGAGCGACGGCTGTCGCTCGAGCCCTTCGCGGTAACAGTGAGCATAGAGCTTGAACCCTTCCGATACGACCCCCTCGATCTGTCCCGGTTCGAGCCATCCCGAAGACGAGGATTCTATGCGGATCCCCTCCTCGAGCTCCTGGGTCCTTTCGTCGGCGGGGCGGCGCCGCTGGCGTTTTTTCTTCCGTTTCTCTTTCTTTTTCGGCGCCGCGCTCGCCGAGCGCTCGAGGCCGTGGACGAAAGTCCACTCGGCCTGGCTCGTGCGATCGGGACGGCCGAAATGGAGCTCGGCAATGACGGACTTGAGGCACTCCTCGACGGGTTTGCTGCCGATGGTCGAACGAACGACGCGCGGTTCTCGAACCGCACCGTCCGCGGCGACGCGCCACGCCAGGCGCACGAAGCCGCCGACAGCATCCTCGAAACAACGGCGAACGCGGTCGCCGTTGCCGCGCAGGCCGCCGACCGTGCGTACCGGGTCGAGCGTTTCGGTGGCAAGGAGCTCCGGCTCGGCTTGCCGCGGAACGGGACGCGACGCCCGTTCTTTGATCGGCGTCGCGCCGCCGCACGCGGACGCGAGCACGATCGATGACGCGATGTGGAGGAACCGAAGCCTTCGCACTGTGTTACCGCGTGGCGAAAGCCGGCGCGCGGCGGCGTTCGCTCCTGGTTCTGCGAGCGTAGTCGCTATTGGTTGACGCCGCTCGCCAGAAAACCGCCG
>DASWGX010000377.1:0-3670 GCA_036393455.1 Polyangiaceae bacterium | reverse complement strand
CCCGCTGCCCAGCACCGCCGAGTACATCGGCGTGGGGCAAGCGCTTCCCGAGCCGTTCACCTTGAGCGTGGACACGGCGTTCGCCAAGGGTGCCGCCTTCTCCGAGTGGCTCGCGCTGGTCGGCGCAACGACGACCCCGGGCACGCTGACGCTGGACGACGGCGAGCATTCCGTGGCAGCAGCGGTCCCGCCAACCCAGCGTTGGCTCTACGCGAGCTCGAATCCCAACGATCCTACGGTCGCGGTGGTGGAACAGCTCACGTTCAACACGCCCGTCGGCGCGGCAGCGCAGAGCTCGTGCGGGCGCGTGCTGTTCACGGACAATCACGTCAAGGCCGGCGGCAGCGGCGACGACTCGGACCCAGAGAAGCCTTTCCCTTCCGGCTGCTCGTCGCAGCCGCCCAGCGCGCAGCAGAAGGCCGCGGCCTTCGCACTGTTCGATCTCTTGAGCTGCATTCAGCCCGACTCGGTCGCTCCGAGCCCGCCCAGTATCCCGTAGGGCGTCCGCGGCTTCAGAGTGGCCGGGCACGTGCGGCCCCGAAGCGACGTGAACGTTCTTGCTCCTTTCGCGCCGAACGACGGCGAAGGGCCTCGACGGACCGAAGGCGGATTGGTAACGGGTGAGTCGGAGAGTAAGAGATGAAACGCGATCGAGTGAGGGTGGTCTGGCTCATGGCGCCTGTCCTTTGCGCGGTCGCGGCACACGCCTGCGCAGCCGACGAGAAGCAGAGCGAAGACAGCGCAGGCGGTGCTGCCGGAGCATCGTCCAGCGCCGGCGAGGGCGGCCGGCTACCCGGCGCAAGCGGTGCTGGCGGTACCACGTCGGGAAGCGCGGGACGAGGAGGGAGGGGCGAGCTCGAAGCCGGGGGCGGCGCGGGCGAAGCAAGCGCGGGAGCCGCGGGCGAAAGCGCCGGTGGAGCGGGCGGGCAAGTGACGTTCGAGAGCGACGTCACCGTGCAGGGTGTGCCCTGCACCAGCGTGGACGATTGTTCGCTCGTGACGACGAGCGGGTTCCCCGGTCTTTCGGATGACGGACAGCGGATCGCCGTCAGTTTCGAAGCCACCAATCGTTCCCTCCGGGTGAGGACCATCGACGTTGACACCGGCGAAGCCGGCGACGAGATCGAGCTGTTCAGCTTCGACGAGCTCGAAACCGCGCGGGAAGAGGTCTATACGAGCGGCACGACGGAGATTGACGACATGGTCGCCGAGCGGGCCCGGCAAGCTCAGACGCTGCTCGACGCCGGACGATTTCGTCCGATGACGCCGCTCGACGGGGCTGGCCTCGGAGCGCTCTACGACGACCATGCCGAGGAGCTCGTCGTGCGCGAATGCCACAGCGAAGATTGTCCGTACGTCGCGACGGAAGCGGACCCGGTTCTTCTGCGGATTCCGTTCGAGCCTATCGTGTCGGAAACCTTCGGAGGAGATACTTGCACGGCCGCCGTCTTGCAGCCGGCCAGCGGCGCCGCGGACATCGAAGCTCGGGCGTTGCTCCTGATTCCGAGCCTCGCCACCGAGGATCTTTGCCCCGTCAACCCGGTGTTCGTCACGGGTAGGTACTAGGGCGCTGACTCGCGCCGAGGATGGAATCATGTGTGGATGGTCTATCAGGTCCGTCTGGCGTATTTCTTACGTCTTCGCCGTGTTTGCCGTGCCGCTTGCTTGCCGGGGGACGTCGAACACCGACCCCGTTCCGGCGGCGAGTGCGCCGAGTGCCGACGCGTCGGTGGCGGCCGCCGCCGCGTCGGTGCCCGCGCCCGCGGAGGCTTCCGCCGCGGCAGAGGCGCCGCCCGACGAGCTCGGGCCGCTGCCCGCCGATATGGTCCTGGTCCCGGCCGCGACGTTCACGATGGGCGACGACGGCGAAAAGGCTGCCAGTCCCGCGCATGCAGTGCGAATCTCGAAGGCGTTTTTCATCGACCGCACGGAGGTCACCGTCGCGAGATACCAAAACTGCGTCAAGCGAGCTGTGTGCACTCCCGCGCTGCTCCACGGCCCCGACGTCACCGAAGCAGAGCAACAGCGGTTCGGGGAGATGTGCAACGTCCGCCACTCGGATCGCGGCGACCACCCAGTAAACTGCGTCGATCAAAGCCAGGCAGCGACCTATTGCGCGTTCGTCGACAAGCGCTTGCCGACCGAAGCGGAATGGGAGCTCGCCGCGCGCGGCAATGACGGACGGCAGTATCCGTGGGGCAACGCCGCTCCGCGCTGCGATTTTGCCGCCGCGCAGGGATGCGGCCCGGTCCCCAAGGCGCGAGCCGGCACGCGACCGGTAGGTTCCTTCCTCGGCGGAGCATCGCCCTTCGGCGCGCTCGACATGGCCGGCAACGTCTACGAATGGGTCTGGGACGGTTACAGCACGAGCGCGTACGCTCGTGCGCAAGGCACCGATCCCGCGGAGCGGCCGCTCGGTACGGTGGGCGTCCTGCGCGGCGGCGCGTGGGACTTCGCGGCCACGCGCTTGAAAGCTGCCTACCGGCAATCCTTCCGGCAGGCCACCGGCCACGTCAGCGCCGGCTTTCGCTGCGTCAAAGGCGGCGTGCCGCGCGCGCGGCCTCCCAAGCCAGATACCACCTCGGAGCTCCCCGCAGAGACGCAGCTCTCCCCCGAGGATCTCAAGGCGGCCTTGAAAGCCACCGGCGCCAAGCTCAAGGGTAATCGCGTCATCAATGCCTGCGGCGGCCCCAGTGACACCACGATCGAGCCGCTCAAGGTCGGCGGCGTCGTGGGGGAGGCGCTGTTCGTTTGGGTGAGTGGGCCCGACCGCGAGAATACCGACGAGTGCTGGCGCGGCGGCTACAGCTACGTGCTCCGGCGCACCACCGGCTCGAAGCGGTTCGAGCTCATCCTCGAAAGTCCGGGCAGCGCCTCGATACACTCCGAGAGTCACCTCGGCGTCTCGAACCTGCTGCTCGGCGGGTCCGGCTTCTGCCACGGCGTCTGGAGCTGGAACGGCAAGAAGTACGAATTCTCCAAACGCGAAGGACCCACCTGCGCCATGCTCGAAGACGAGCCGCCGGCGGCCGCCGGGGCCGCCCCTTCGCTCGCGGACGGCAGCCCTGAGAAGACGGAACCCGACGAGCCGAAACCGAAGACGGCGGGCGCCGCGAAGGATGAGAAGGGGGGCGAAGAAAAAAAGAAAAAGAAAAAGAAGAAAGACAAGGCGGCGAAGGACGGGAAGTAGGCCCTCGCCGCGCGCCGTCCTCGCTGGTGCAGCCGCGTAAGACGCGCCCTGCCCGGCGCTACCCCGAGGCGCCGTCGCCGCGTTTGCGATCGCGCGCTTCGACGGCTTCGGCGAAGAGGCTCACGTACTGAAACGCGCTGGTCAGCGAGAAAACGAGCGAAATGTAGACGAGGGCGCGGCCCACGTAGACCAGATCGACCTCGCCGAGATCGATGAAACCGAGCGACAGGTGATACGGATAGCCGAGGATGAGGCAGAGGATGCCGATCATCTGGAGCGCGGTCTTGCTCTTGCCGCCTTCGCCGGCGGCGATCACGACGCCTTCGCTCGAGGCAATGCCGCGCAAGCCCGTAATCGAGATCTCCCGAGCGAGCAGCAACACGACGGCCCATTCGGGGATGCGACCCATGGGAACCATCCAGACGAGCGACGCCATCACCAAGAGCTTGTCGGCGAGGGGGTCGAGGAACTTCCCGAGCA
>DASWGX010000376.1:0-6146 GCA_036393455.1 Polyangiaceae bacterium | reverse complement strand
TCGAGTGTCTGGTCTTGCCCGCGTACGACTTCGTCATCAAGGCTGCGCACGCTTTCAACGTCCTCGACGCGCGCGGTGCCATCGGCGTGACCGAGCGGCAGCGCTACATCCTCAGGGTTCGAACACTCGCGCGCCGCGTCGCCGGCCTGTGGCTCGAGCAGCGCAAGGCGCTCGGCTTCCCCCTGCTCGATCAAGTCCCCGTCCGTCCGATGCTGCGCGCCGATCGCGGCCCGGAATCCTTCGTCTAAGCGCGCCGTGGCGGAAACGCTGTCCTTGGGCGTGGATCTGGGCGGGACCAAGATCGAGGCCGCGCTGCTCGCGCGCCGCGGCGTCGGGGCGAGCGACGATACCGGCCACGAAGTACCGCTGAGACGTCGCGTTCCGACTCGGAGCGAGCTCGGCTACGCCTCCGTGCTCGAGACCACCGCGAACCTGGTGAGGAGCGTCGCGAGCGAAGCGGGGCTCGAGCTTGCCCGGCTTCCGCTGGGCGTCGGAATGCCCGGTTCGGTGACGGCGCGCGACGGCCTGGTCAAGAACTCGAACACCGTGTGCTTGAATGGGCGCCCGTTCCGAGAGGATCTGATGCGCGCGCTCGACCGGCGCATTGCATTCGAGAACGACGCCAACTGTTTTGCGCTGGCGGAAGCGCAGCTCGGCGCCGGAAAACCGTACCGGCACGGCGTCGTGTTCGGCGTCATCATGGGCACCGGCGTCGGCGGCGGCATCGTGATGAACGGTAAGGTCTGGCCGGGCCCGCAACACCTCGGCGGCGAATGGGGCCACCACGCCGTCGGACCGTGGCGGCGTCACGGCGTGTCCGGCGCAGGGCCGAGCGCCGTCGCGAGCGCCGCGCTTTCCGAGCGCGGAGTCTGCTATTGCGGCAACACCGGCTGCCTCGAGCTCTACTTGAGCGGTCCGGCCCTGGAGCGCGACTACGCGCGTCGTTCCGGTCACCAGAAGAACCTCGCGGAGATCGCGGCGCGCCGCGATCTCGACGTGCACGCCGGCGCGGCGATCGACGAGATGCTCGAGGCATTCGGACGCGGCGTTGCGAACCTGATCGACATCCTGGACCCGAGCGCCATCGTGCTCGGCGGCGGCGTCTCGAACCTGGAGTTTTTGCTCGAAGAAGGCAGGGAGCGCGTGCGCCGCTACGTCTTCAACGACGAGCTCGCGACACCCGTCGTTCGCAACGAGCTCGGGGATTCCGCGGGCGTCCTCGGCGCCGCGTTGCTCGAAGCTTGAGCGCAGCGGTGCGCCGCTCGGCGCGAGGCAAGCCGTTCGGCTTCGCCTCAGCTGGCGCGTGCGAGCGCCGGCGCGTGCCGAGCGCCGGTGCCGTAACGGATGGGTTCACCGCCCGTGTGCACGCAGAGCTCGAGTTTGCAGCCGGCGAGCGCCGGGCGGAGGGCGATGCCGAGCGCGCGCAGATTCGCTCTCGCGCGGGGCCCGCAGCGGTCGTCGATGCTCAGGGTGAGCCTGCGGCCTCCGGTGTTCCGGAGGCTCGCGAGCAATCCGCGTGCGAGGATCGAGCGCGCCGCCTCCGAGTCTACGTCGGTGCTGCCGTTCGAAACCAGCACGATCTCCTGCGGGTGCCAGCCCGCCGCGGCTCGTTCGAGCGCGCGCTCGGCGACCTGCGAAAGGAGCCGGCCAGGTTGTCCGGTGTAGTGCTGCGCGACCACCGCGACGTCCGCGCCGTTCGTACGGTCGACGAAGGGCGGCCAGCTCGAACCGTACTCGAGCACAACCAGGGTCTTGCACGCCGTGATCGGGTCCACGCGAGTTCCTTCGGACAACGCGAAACCGATAGGTGCGGCGGTGGATCAGGGCCAAGTATTCGGGCGACCATCCCGCTGTGAAGAGTGTGAGCGTGTGTCGTAATGCGGCGCTTGGATGCGCCGGCCGCCCGGCTGAGGGCGATGCCCCCGACCTCGGAGCGCCTGGGCCTTCCGGTCGCCGAGCTTTGGGAGGCGGGGGTAGGGTGTTAGGATTTCGCGCTCGTGACGGATGCCGTTCTCCCGCTCGCTGGACGCTATCGCTTCGTCCGCGCGTTGAAGCCCGCGGGGCCGCTTCTCAGGTGGGTCGCGCGTCACAACGACGGTAGCGAGATCATCGCGGCGGTCGTCGAGCCGCAGCTCGCCGGCCGGCTCGACACGGCCCGCGGTGTGAAACAGATGCATCTGAGTTCCATCGTCGAGGTCTTGCGCGGCGTCCCGGCGACGGCCATCCCCCCGGAATCGAACCCGCGGGACGAGCCCCTGCCGGAGCACTTCGCCGTGGCGCTCGCCGAATACGTCCCGGGCGGGTCGCTGACGCGGCTGCTTTCACGCGGCCCGCTGCACCCCGCGCGGGCGGTAGCTTGGACGCTGCGTCTCTGCGACGCCGTGCGCGCGCTTCACGCCAAGGGCGCCGTTCACGGAGCGGTGTCGTCCGCGGCGGTCGTGGCCGATCCTCTCGACCGACCCGTGCCGCCCGTGCTTTCGCAACTGGTCGCGCCGGCCCTCGGTGCCTATTGCTCGCCCGAGAGACTGCGAGGCGCGAGCCCGTCGCCGGCAGACGATGTTTGGGCGCTCTTCGTTCTGCTCTACACCGCGCTCACGGGCAAGCAGCCCTTCGAAGGCGCTTCGCGGGAAGAGCTGTTGCGCGCGGTGTCGACGAGCAAACCGCCGCCGCTAGCGGCCGCGGGCATCCAAGAGCCGCTGCTACACGAAACCTTGCGCCGCGGCCTGGTCGTGGAGCGCATGCGGCGCGTCAGCAACATCGACGCGCTCGTGAAATGTCTCGACGCTTGGGAGCGCCGCGAGTCCGTCCTGCCGACAACGCCGGTGCCTCCGACGGGGCCGGCGCCGAGCAGCCTGGTCGGACTCGTGACGGGCGCGGCGCTCGGCGGGCTCAGGGACGTCGTATTCGACCTCGGGTCGTTGCCGGACGACGAGGAGATGCTGCACCACGGCAGTAGACCGAACGCGGCGCCGGTTCCCGCGGGGACCGTCAATCCGCTACCGCAAGTGAGCATCGGTCGCGGAGAGACCGGACCTGAACCCGCTCGCGGGGTGGCCGCGGCTTCGGCGCCGTTCACCTCGCCGGCCACGGCGAAAACTCCCTCCGTGAACCCCTTCGCGTCGAAGCGTTCGGCCGGTCCCGTCATCGCCGGGTTGCTCGTCGTGGCGGTGGCCGCTGGCGGTGTCCTTTGGTGGACCGAGCGTGACGAACCGCCGGCGCCAAGCGCCGAGAGCGACCCGTCTCCCCTGCCGGCGGCGCCTGCGCCCAGCGAGCCGGCGCGGCCGCAGCAACGGCCGCTCAGCCCCGAGGAGCAAGTGAACGCGTGCGTGCCCCAGTACTTTCCAGAAGAGACGTTCGATCCCGATACGCCGTTCGACTTCGTTTGCGACCTCGTCGATCTCCGTGACTCCGCCGAGCGGCTCTACGAAGCCGCCGAAGTCCGGGCGGACCGGGCGGAGCTCGTCGCTGCCTCGTCCACCGCTCCCGCGGAGGTCGCAAGAGACGCGGCCCCCCCCGAGGTCGTTCCCGTCGACGCCACGCCCAGGCCGAAGCCCGCGCCGGAACAGGCCGCGGAGCTCATCGTCGCCGGGCGTTCCCGCCGCGCGCTCGGCTGGTACGAGTTGCCGGCAACCGCGGTGATTCGCCGTGGCTGCTGTCCGGGCGCCGCGCCGATCAAGCTGCCGGAAACCCCGGGCTGGTGCGAGCAGCTTCAAGACGTGCTCCGGGAGTTCGCCGACGACAGCGAGAAGGTCGGCGACCTCGCACCGAAAGCCAAGCGCTTCGACAAGGCGATTCAGTGCTTGTTCGCGACCGGCGTGAGGCGCCCGTACGCCTACAAGAAGCCGCCCGACGAAACCAATGGCACCGCGTTTCAACGCTTCTTGTCCCATGCCGCCATCGTGGACGCCCGGCGCGGCAATCGCTGACGGGCGGTATGCAATGACGTGGCGCGGGCTTGACGGCGTGTTCGCAGCCCTCTTCTTGTTGGCCGCGGCGGCGCAGTACAACGATCCGGACCCGGTCCAGTGGATCGCGATCTACGTCGCCGGCACGGTGCTGTGCGTGCTTTCGTTGCTCGGTAGCGCGGCTCCTGTCTTTGCCTTGGTCCTCGCCGCGGTTGCTCTCATGTGGGCGGCGACGTCAGTGCCTGTGGTATTGGCGCATCCGCCGGCATTGGCTGAGGTATTCGGAGACGCTCGGATGATGAACCCGGGCGTCGAGGAGGCGCGCGAGATGCTGGGGCTCTTGACGGTCGGGGCGTGGTCGCTCGGGGTGTACTTCAGGGTGAAATCCCGACGCGCCTGAGGACTTCGGCGGACCTCGGCTCGAACAGGGCACGGCCGCGTGGCCCCGTCGTCACGCGTGCCGCGCGACGAAGGCTGCAATAGAACCTCTCGGGTGCCGGAGCCGGGGAGCGAACGCGGGATGAGGAGCAGGTGCGACATGGCGGGATCTCCAAGGAACGCGCGGGCGCGCCGCGCATGCGCTCTCTCCTTGATGGTGACGGTCCTGATGGCTTTCGGTTGTGGAGCATCCCAGAAGCGACGGAGCCCGTGGTTGCCCACGGAAGTCACCCTGTACGTGGCCGTTAGCGACGCCGTAGCCGACGCCGACACAGGGGTGGTGCTCGCTCTAGTGGACGCGCTAGAGACGGACCTGCGCGAGGAAGGCTACCAGGTCACCGTCCTCGCGGCTCGTCCCGACGAGCGTCCGCCCAGGCCTCGGCTCGAGGTCCAAGTCGTGGCCTCGGATGGCGGCGACGAGACGTTGCGCGGCGCCGGACAGTTCGGAGGGCTCTTTGGCTTGACGGGCTCTGCCGTCGGCATCGCCGCCATGGTTTCCGGCGCATCGGACATCGAGGTGGAGTACTACGTCGTTTCGGCGAATGGGGGAAAGCCGACCGTCCAGGGGCAGCTGAGCGCGGGCAGCATTGGCGATGACGCTGCCGACGCCGGCAAATCCGCGGGTCATGCGATCGCGCGGCGCTTGATCGGCGGCGCGAAGCGGCCCGGTTACGGTGACTGAAGAATGGACGCCGAATCCTCTTGTCTGCAATCGAGAGCGCTGATCCCCGATCTCTCGCGTTCAACGCGCCGCTTTTTCGGCGCCCCGGGGATACGCGAGCGTCTGGCGGCAAGGTCGAGACCGCAGCCGTCTCGGTTGCCAGCAACTCGGTTGCCAACACCTGGGCCGAGCCACTAGCGTGCCGCCACGCGATGGCGTCTTTCGCAGCCGTGGCAGCGCCGGGTTTCTGGGGAGTACCTACGTCGTCGGTGGATTGGTGCGAGGCGAACTACGCGCTAAGCGCGTACGTTTGCGAGTTTTTCAACACGCTCTCGAGCGTCGTGCTCATCGTCGTCGGCCTTGCCGGCGCGTATCTTCACCGGCGTGTGCTCGAACGGCGCTTCGCGCTCGTATTCCTGAGCGTGGTCGTGGTCGGGGTCGGCAGCGTTGCGTTCCACGGCACTCTGCTATTCGAGCTTCAGATGCTCGACGAGCTCCCGATGCTGTACACGGCCGCCCTCCTGGTCTACATCCTGCTCGAGGATCGACCGAAGCCGCGGCACGGCCCTTGGTTGCCCGCGGTGTTGGTAATCTACGCGGCGTTCGCGACCTACGGCGCGGCCTTCACGCGCGGCGGGGCTCAGTTCTGGTTCTTTCAGATAAGCTTTGCGTCGCTCGAAGTTCTCGGGTTGATTCTGACGACGCTCTTGTACCGGAAGAGCCGAGAACCGGCGCAGCGAAGACTGTTTCGCGCCGGCATGACGCTCTACTTGCTCGCCATCGCCTTGTGGTTCGTCGACTTGAGGTTCTGCGACGCGCTGGTCGGCGCGCTCGCCGCGCTCGGGTTGCCCAACATTCAGCTGCACGCCTGGTGGCACGCTCTGGTCGCTTGCGGCCTCTACGCATTGATCCTGATGATCGGTCATCACCGCATGAACGTCCTCGGTCAGCGGCCGCGGTTGGTTCGTCGCGCGGGCATCCCGCGCTTGGTCGCGGCGGAATGACGCGCTACTTCGGGGTTCGCAGCCCGGCGGGTTCGAGCGCCTCCCGCATCAGCCGTCCGGAAGCTCTTGTCCCTCGCGCCCGAAGAACGCCACGAGGCGAAGGTCCGTTGCGCTCTCTGGGCTCGTGCGGGTGATCAT
>DASWGX010000375.1:0-2277 GCA_036393455.1 Polyangiaceae bacterium | reverse complement strand
CGATCATGCGAAAGGGAGCGGATTTTCGGGCGTTGCTGCCGGCGGGAATCTCGAGCACCTGTTCATGGGCCGCTTCGACGTCGCCGGCTTTGAGCAGTCGATCGGCCCGCTCCAAGAGCTTGGCGGCCTGATCCGGCGACGAGGCGGCGGGCAGCGCGTTGGTCGCCGAACCGCGCGAAAACCAAACGACGATGAGGGTGAGCACGGCCAGCACGGCGGCGGCGACCATTGCCTTCGTGCCGAGCGACAGGCCGCGCGCCGTCTGCGGCTCCCGCGCGGAGACTGGCTCGAGCGGCGTGTCGGGAGAACCAAGTCGGTGTGCTTCGTCCGCGCCCGGGCGATAGATTTGACCGGCGGGAATGAAGCGCAAAACGACGTCGCCGAGCTCGATGTTGTCTCGCGCATCGATGAGGGCCCTTTCGAGCTCGACTCCGTTCAGGCGCACGCCGTTGGCGCTGTTCTGGTCGATGATCTCGAAGCGCCCGTCGCCGAGTCCGCGAAGCTCCGCGTGAACACGGCTCACCGAGGCGTGATTGATGGAGATGTCGCACTCGTCGCCGCGGCCGATGAGCATTCCCGGGCGCAGCGGAAACTCACTGCCCGGCGTTGGTCCCACGAGCATCACCAGTCGATCGGGTTGGTCCACCAGTGTGTTCGAGCGCCGCCAGGTATCTTTGTCGCCGTCCGAGCTATCTGCCGCCTCGTCCACGAGAGCGAGCCGGTAGTCTCCGAGCTGGAGCAGGTCACCGTCGCGCAGTGGCGCGCTCTCCCTGACGCGCTCGCCGTTGACGAAGCAGCCATTGTAGCTCGACAGATCTTGGATGACCCAACCAGCGCCGTTCCGCACCAGTTTCGCGTGATGACGCGAGATATTCCGTTCGGTCAGCCGAACCGCGTTACCGTCGGCGCGACCGAGCGAGTACTCGTCGCGCGTGAGCGCGAACTCCGTCTTACTGCTCTGGTCGTCCTCGATCGAAAGCTTGGTCATCGCCGCGCTCGACGGAGTATTGCTCAATACGCTCACGTTGGCCGTCAGGCTGGGCTCGGTCTGCGACTGGCTGAATTTGTCACGGTTCCCGCAACCTTACCAGTTGCTCCAGCGTTTCGGCTCATGTGGCTCTTCGGGGCCCGGGGGCGGCGCGCCCGCTCGGAGCAATTTTCACGGGGTTCTCTCAGCCCCCGAGCGCGTGGCGCACGAGCGCGTCGTGGACACGCGGTCGTGCGGCGCGGATAGCGGTATGCGCGCGCGTGGGACACACGCGGTTCGTGAGCAGCACGCTCACCCGGCCGAGCCGGGGATCGCACCAGAGGCTCGTGCCGGTGAACCCGAGATGCCCGAAGGAATCGGAGCTCGCTACGTCCCCCGCTGCTGAACCGGTGGCCGATTTGCCGTCGAAGCCCATGCGCAGGGTGCCGCCTTCGCGCGGCTCTACCATCCGTCGCACCGCTGCCGTGTCGAGCCAGCCCCGCTGCCGGCCGGCCAGGGCGTCGAGCAGCGCCATCCCGAATCTCGCGACGGCGGGGGCGGTTCCGAAGAGGCCGGCGTGACCCGCGATGCCGTGACCCGCGAGAGCCCAGGCGTTCTCGTCGTGAACCACGCCGCGGAGCAGCCCGCCGCGAAACGTAACGTTTTCGGTGGGAGCTGCGTCGACCGAGAAGCTTGGAGCCGCGCGGAGCCATTGACGAGCCGACCCGACGCGGAGCTCGAGCGGCGCCGTGACTTCGCGCGCCACTAGTGTATCGAGATCGAGTCGCGCGCTCGCTGCCAGCGTTTCGCCCGCCAAGAGGTAGCCGAGGTCGCTGTAGAGCGGAGGGCAGTCGGAGCCCGGTGGGACGTCACGGCACTCGGCGCGACGAGAGGAGAGCGCTGTCGCGATGGCGCGGGCTTTCTCGAAGGGTCGTTTCTCCTCCAGCGGCGCGTAGAGTCGACGGTGCGCTTCGAGGCCCGCGCGGTGCGACAGGAGCTGGGCAAGCGACGGTCCCGGCTCCGCGACGGCGCCCGTGGCGGAAAGGCCCGGGGTCGTGAGCGGGTCGTCGAGCGACAGAAGGCCCCGTCGCGCGAGGGCGGCTGCCGTCGCGGCGACGAAGGGCTTCGTCACCGAGGCCAGATCGAACGGGGTCTCGAGCGTCGCTTGCCGTGTGCCGGCGTGGCCCGCCGCTCCGAAAGCGGCGTGCCAGCGGACGCCGTCGTGCACCGCGACGCCGAGGACCGCGCACGGCGCGACGCCGGGCGCCACGACTTCGGCGTTCGCGAGCTCGTCGAGCTCGCGGTCACGT
>DASWGX010000374.1:0-6952 GCA_036393455.1 Polyangiaceae bacterium | reverse complement strand
GCCCCCGAGCTCCGCTCCACCGCCACCCGAATCATTCCCGAAGCCGGCGTCGCTGCCACGCGAGCCGCTGCCACACGACCCGCTGCCACACGACCCACTGCCACAACAGCCACTTCCGAGAGAACCCATGCCGCCCGAGCCACCACGACACCAATCACCGCGAAACGCGAAGCCCAGGCAGAGCTCGGTCGCCACTTGGGCGATCCTGGCGTCGGCGGGCGCGGCCATCGTCGCGATCCTGCTTTATCGCTCCAGCCAGGCCGAAGAAGGGGACGCACTCTCGACGCCCGAAGCAGCTCCGACCGCCGCGGCGCCCGCGCCGGAAGACGACACACCAACCTCCACGATGGATTCGAGCGCGGCGTCCAACACCGGCCCACCCGCGCTCCCGGCGTCCGCCACAGAGCCGGCGGCGACGACGGCGCCGGGCGCTGATCACCCCGGTCGGCCTGCCGGCACCGGCGACGCGGCGCCGATGAGCCCGCCCCCGATCGACGCCGCAACGCTGCTCGCTTTCGAGGGCATGCTGCGCGTGGCTTCGAGTGAAACGCTCGACGTGTACGTGCAAGGCGTCAAGGTCGGTCCCACGAACGAGTGGCTAACGGCCCGCTGCGGCATGAAGTTCGTGCGCTTGGCGAAGGCTCCGGGCAAGTGGGCCGAGGCGGGGCGGTCCGTCAAGATACGTTGTCAGGGAGCAACGGACGTGCGCATCGAGCCGTCGCCCTGAGGCTTTGGCGCCGACGCCCGAACGGGAGCTCGAAACTTGTTCACCATCATCGAAGTCGACGACGACCACTGCCTCGACGACTACGCCGCGAATGCGCAGCTGGCCTCGGCCGTGCAGGACTTGCGCAGCGAAGCCTCCGTCATGGTCCCCGAGCTCAAGGGCCGTGCGTTCTGGATGGTGAGCTCCACCGCCCAAGGTGGAGGAGTCGCCGAAATGATGCCCAAGCTCGTTTCGCTTCTCCGCGAGGTCGGCGTCAAAGCGAAGTGGGCGGTGATTGGCACCGAGCGCCGCGAGTTCTTCCAGCTCACCAAGCGCCTGCACAACCTCGCCCACGGGCACGGCGACCCTTCGCTCACCGCCGAAGACCGCGAGCTCTACGAAACCGTGAGCCGCGAGGTCGCCCAGGAGATGCAGCACCAAATCGGTCCGAACGACATCCTCGCGGTGCACGACCCGCACCCCGCCGGGGTCGGCGCGCTCCTGAAGCAGCAGCGCAACGTCAAGGCCGTCTGGCGCTGCCACATCGGGCTCGACCGCCATACGCCGCAAACGCGCGCGGCGTGGGATTTCTTGAGGCCGTACGTCGAGCACTACGATCACGCGGTGTTCTCGGCGCCCGAGTACATCCCGGAGTACCTGACCGGAAACGTATCGGTGATCCACCCCGCGCTCGATCCCCTGAGCGAGAAGAACCGGGAGCTTTCTCCCCACATGGTCACCGGCGTGCTCGTCAACGCCGGGCTGATGCGCGCCCACCACCCGGTGCTCACCGCCGAGCACCCGCTTCCCGTGCTTCGGTTGCGGTCCGACGGACGCTTCGGCAACGCCACCGAGCCCGAAGAGATCGGCTTTCTCTATCGAACCATCGTCACTCAAGTTTCGCGCTGGGATCACCTGAAGGGGTGGCTGCCGCTGCTCGAAGGGTTCGCGCGGCTCAAACGCGAGAATCGGGAAAAGGTCTTCGACATTTCCGACTACGACGCGCGCCGCATCGAAATCGCTCGGCTCGTGCTGGCGGGGCCCGAACCGAGCTCCAACGAGAACGACCCGGACGCCGAGCGAGTGCTCGCCGACGTCTGCCGGCAATACCTCGCCCTCGACGCCGACGTGCAGGCAGACATCGCGCTGCTCAAGTTATCGACGGCGTCGCGCCGCATGAACGCGCTCACCGTGAACGCGATCCAGCGCTGTTCGAGCGTCGTCGTCCAGAACTCGCTGGCGGAGGGGTTCGGCCTGTCCTGCACCGAGGCAATGTGGAAGCGCTGCGCCGTGCTCGGAACCACGGCCTGCGGTTTGCGGCAACAGATCCGCGACGGCGTGGACGGACGCCTCTTGCGAGATCCGACCGACCCCGATCACATCAAGCAAACGCTGCTCGAGCTCCTCAGCGACAACGAGGCTCGCGTCCGCTACGGGCGCAGCGCCCAACGGCGGGCAAGCGACGAGTTTCTGGTGTTCACGCAGAGTCGCCGCTGGCTCGAAGTCATGATCGACGTCGTGCGCGGCATCCACTCCTCCGTCGCGCCCTACTGAAGCTCGCACCCGCCCGAGCGGGCCCGGCCACGGCAAACTTGGCCCGAGCGCGCCGCGGCAGGTAGCGGACCAAGGCGGGAAGCTCGAATGTCGTCCCGTCTCGGCTCGGTGCTGTTCCTCGTCGGCCTGCTCGCTGCCGATCGGCCGCTGCCGGTGGCTCGCGCACACGCCCTGCCGCGCTCCGACGCTCCGCGCGTCACGACATCTACGACGTCCACGGCGCCGACCGCCATCGTCACGACCGAGCCACCCGTGCGCACCGCGATCGTCATCGTCCTCGACGGCGTGCGCGGCCGCGAGGTCTTCGGCGGAGTCGACCCCGCGCTCGCGCGCGCCCACGGCCTACCCCCCCGCCGCGTCGTCGGCGCGCGAACTCTTTGGCCGAGCTTGACCCGAATGCACGAGGAGCTCGGCGCCGCGATCGGAGCCCCGGACCTCGGCGAGCCGATGCGCGCGAGCGGACCCGCGTTCAAGTCGCTCCCGGGTTACCTCGAGCTATTTCGCGGTCGCCCCGCGGCCGAGTGCCGCAGCAACCGCTGCCGCGTCCCGCCCGCGCCGACGCTGCTCGACGAGCTCGTCCACCTGCCGAACGCAAAGCCCGAAGACCTGGCCGTGTTCGCGTCGTGGCCGCACGTGCTGCGCGCGGTCGGCCGGAACGCTCCGGCAACGGTCTCCACCGGGCGTCACGCTGGCGTTCGTCTCGAACGACTCGAGCGCGACGAATCCATCCGAGCTCTGCTCGGCGAGGGGCGTCGCGCGGGTCCCGCGCCGGGACGCGGCGACTTCCGTCCCGATCGCATCACGGCCGAACTCGCGCTCCGCTATCTCGAGCTTCACCGGCCGAGGTTTCTCTTTCTCAGCCTGGGAGAAGCGGATGCTTTCGGTCACGCGGAAAACTACTCGGAGTACCTGCGAGCTCTGACGCGCTCCGACGGCGTGGTCGGCGAGTTCGTGCGCCGTGCGGAACGGCTCGGGGCCGAGGGCTGGCCCACGACTCTGCTCGTCACCACCGATCACGGCCGCGACGCGCGCTGCCGCGATCACGGCGCCGGCTTCCCGGAGTCGGCCAACACGTGGCTCGTCGCGATGGGCTTCGGCGTAAAGGCGCGCGGCCTGGTCGCGTCCGCCGTGCCGCGCTACCTGCGCGACGTCGCCCCGACGCTGCGCGCGCTCTACGGGCTTGCGCCCGATCGCGGAGACGGCGCCGGGACGCCGATCGTCGAGTTGCTCGGGGAGTGACCGCGCTCTTGGTAATCTTTGCGCTCGTGGATCGCCGAACGCGCGCCCAGGCGTAACGATCACCCCGCGGGGTGGCCGCCACCCGCACGGCCGACGAGCTGCCAAGCTCCCTCGCTTACTGGCCCGCCACCGGTTTTCCGCCGCGGTAGCGCGTCGTCGCAACGGGCGTTCCGTTCCGGTACTCGACGACCTTGGCCACGGTGCCGTCGCGATCCCAGAACGTCGCGATGCCGTGCTCTTTGCCGTCGACGAAGTCCGTCATCGAGCGCTTGTTGCCCGCTTCGTCCCAGACGGTGGTCACGCCGTTGCGGGTACCGCCGCGGTATTCCCGCTCCGCGCGGAGCGGGCCCGAAGAGTACCATTCGAGCTCGATGCCTTCTTTGACGCCGGCCCGGTACGCCGTCTCTTTGAGCTTGTTGCCGTCCGGGCTCCATTCGACCCACGTGCCTTCGGCGACATGATTGGCGTATTCGCCCTCGGCGGCCTTGGAGCCGTTCTGGTGAAAGTCCGTTCCGCGACCCTGATTCTTGCCCTTCTCGGTCTTGCAGACGACGCGCTGTTGTTCTGGCGGCGCGCCGCCGGTCAGCGCCCCGCCGGCAGGACAGGGCGATGCTTCCTCCCACCACTTACCGTCGAGCGTCGCGGTGCCGCGCGGCTCGGCGGGCGGCTTGTGGATGTCGTGCGTGCTGGACACCGCGCCCGCGGTTGCGTCCGAGCCCGGCTCTGCCGGAGGTGGGTTCGATGCCGTCCCGGAGCCGCACGCGACGGCCAGGGTGGCTGCGACAATCACCGAGCAGAGACGGCGCATCACGCCTCGTCTTCGGCGCGCTGCGGCGCGACCGCGACTTCGATGCCTCGCGGGCACTCGACGCCGGTTCCGCCGATCCCGCAGTAGCCGTCCGGGTTCTTCGCGAGGTACTGCTGGTGGTAGTCCTCCGCGTAGTAGAACGGCGGCGTCGCTGCGATCTCGGTCGTGATGGCGCCGTAGCGCCGGCCCTCGAGCGCCGCCTGGTAGACCGCCCGCGACGCGAGCGCGAGACGCTCCTGCTCTTCGTCGAACGTGTAGATGGCCGATCGGTACTGAGTCCCCACGTCATTGCCCTGGCGCATGCCCTGAGTCGGGTCGTGGCTTTCCCAGAACACGCGCAAGAGCGCTTGGTACCCGATCCGAGCCGGGTCGTAGGCGAGCCGCACCACTTCGGTATGCCCCGTCAGGCCCGTGCACACCTCGCGGTACGTCGGGTTCGGTGAGAAGCCGCCCGCGTAGCCGACCATGGTCGTGAAGACGCCGTCGAGCAGCCAGAATTTGCGTTCGGCACCCCAGAAGCAGCCCATGCCGAACATGGCGAGCCGCTTGCCCTCGAACGGCGGATACGTGGGGGCGTCGTTCACGAAATGCCGCATGGCAACGCGAATCGGCTCGTCGCGACCGGGCAGCGCCTCTTCCGGGCTGACCAGCCGCGGTTTTCCGAAGAACGCCATGGCGCATGCTAGCGCTTCCGATGGGAGCATGAAAGTCGGTACGGGTCTTGTATCTCCCGACCCGTTGCGCGACCCTTTCCGCGCGGCGAGGCGCCGCGCCATGCGAGCCGCTCCCCCCGATCCGAACCTTTTCGTCGTCTTCGGCGGCACGGGCGATCTCGCGCGCCGCAAGCTCTTGCCGGCGCTGTGCGACCTCGAACGGCACGGCCACCTCGGCGAGGGGACTCACGTGCTCGCCGTGTCCCCGGACGACCACGACACCGAGTCATTTCGCGGCCTGGTCGCAAAGGCGCTCGCCGCCGCCCGCAAGGACGAAAAGACCGCGCAGCGGCTGCTTGCGCGCACTCACTACCACCGGCTGGAACCCGACGGCGCGGGCTTCCGCGCGCTCAGCCACGACATCGAAGCCCTGGAGCTGCGCGCCAATCTTCCCCAGAACCGCGCGTTCTATCTGGCGCTGCCCCCGGCGGCCTTCCCGGGCAGTGTCGAGGGGCTCGGCGAGGCCGGCTTGAACCGAAGCGAAGGCTACACACGCATCGTGGTCGAGAAGCCGTTCGGTCGCGACTTCGCTTCCGCGAGCCGGCTGAACGAGCTCTTGCACCGGCACTTCTCGGAATCGCAGATCTATCGAATCGATCATTACCTCGGCAAAGACACGGTGCAAAACCTGCTCGTGTTTCGCTTCGCCAACTCGATTTTCGAGAGCTTGTGGAGTCGCGATCGCGTCGACAGCGTACAGATCACGGTGGCGGAAAGCCTGGGCGTGGGCACGCGGGCGGCGTACTACGACAAAGCGGGGGCGCTGCGCGACATGGTCCAAAACCACATGATGCAGCTCTTGACGCTGTTCGCCATGGAGGTGCCCACCGCGTTCGAAGCCGATGCCATTCGTTACGAGAAGATCAAGGTGCTGCGCTCGCTCGTGCCGCTCGGCGCCGGCGACGCCCTGTGCGGGCAGTACCGGGCCGGCGTCGTCGACGGCGCGCCGGTGCCGGGCTACCTCGAAGAATCGGGAATCGACGCGAGCTCCAGGACGGAAACACTCGTCGCACTCAGGCTGTTCGTCAACACGTGGCGCTGGCAGGGAGTCCCGTTTTATCTCCGCACGGGCAAGCGACTGAAGCGCCGCGTGAGCCAGATAGCCGTGCGCTTCCGCGACGTGCCGGTGAGCCTTTTCCAGCAAACCGGGACGGAGCTCGACACGCCGGACCTGCTGCTCATCACGATTCAGCCCGACGAGGGTTTCTCGCTGCACTTCGACGTCAAGGTACCGGGCGCCGACCTCGAGCTCCGGCGCATCCCGCTTTCCTTCAAGTACAAGGAGCATTTCGCCGAGCTGCCTGGAGCTTACGAGACGCTGCTCCTCGATGTGCTCATCGGCGATCAGACGCTGTTCGTGCACGCGGACGAAGTCGAGGCTTCGTGGAAGTTCTTCGCCGCTCTCTTGAAATCTCCTCCTCCACCCCATGGCTACGACGCGGGAACCTGGGGCCCGGAAGAGGCACGGCACCTGGGCATTCCGGAGCAGGAGTTGTGGGACCTTTGAGGCGCCCGCTCGAACGCCTGAAGATTCACGGAGACAAGCATGACCCGAAAAACCGCGCAGTTCGGTATCATCGGCACGGCCGTCATGGGCAGGAACCTGGCGCTGAACGTGCTCGACCACGGCTTCAGCGTGGCCGCGTGGAACCGCGAACGCGAGCTCTTGGACCGCGCCGTAAAGGAAAGCGGCGCACGCCTGATCGCCGCGGATTCGCTCTCCGATTTGGTCGAGGCACTGGAACGGCCGCGGCGTCTGCTGGTGATGATCAAGGCCGATGCCGTCGACAAGGTCCTGCCCGAGCTCGCCCCTTTGCTCGACCCCGGAGACATCGTCATCGACGGCGGGAACTCCCTGTTTTTGGACACACGGCGCCGCGAGCAAGGCGCGAAGAGCGACGGCTATCATTTCGTCGGGGTCGGGGTATCGGG
>DASWGX010000373.1:0-21003 GCA_036393455.1 Polyangiaceae bacterium | reverse complement strand
AATGGATGACGCGCTTTTTGGTGCCGAACGACGTGACGGACGGCACCTACCGCGTGCCCGTGGTGATCGTGGACGCTTTCGGCCAGGCAACGACGACGTTCGCGAAGTACACGATCGACAGCGACGCGCCCGGGTTCGAGGTCATGTTGCGAACTGCCGGCGATCGCGTGGAAGTGCTCGTGGAGGAAGCGTCCGAGCCGCTCCGGGAGGTACGCCTCGCCGTCGTCGGGAGCGACGACGAGCCCATCGAGCTCGGGCGCGCGAAGGGCGGCGCCTTCAGCGGTGAGCTGCGTCTCGCGCCGGGCCGCCACCGGCTGCGCATCGTCGCGACGGACCGCGCCCGCAACGAAAGCGTGCGCGAGATCGACGTGGAGGTGTCGCCGTGAAGCACGCCTTCGTTCCGCGGTCGGCCGCAACGGCAACCGCAGTCCTTCTTGGCTCGATTCTGTTTGGTTGCGGCGCGGGGGGCGCCGCGAGGCCGCCCGGCGTCGCAGCACCAGCGTCCGTCGAACGCGCCGTCACGGGCGACGCCGGCGGTGCAGCCACGCCACCGCTGGAAGCGGCGCCCGCGCTGCCCATTCCGCGACCCGCTCTCGATGCCCCTGCTTTCGTGACGAGCACGCGCTACGTCGAGGATCTGTTGAGCTTCGGCGGCTCGCTCTGGGTCGCCACGCGCGGCGGGCTCGAACGTTACGCGCTCGACGGCTTCGAGCACCAGTACAAGTACACGACGCGGGACGGCCTCGATTCGGTGCGTGTGGTCGAGCTCGCGGTAAGCGATGGTCGCGTCGTGGCCCGCACGGAACGACGGCGCTGCGTGCTCGACGAAGCCTCGTTCGTGTGCGAGCCCGCCGGCGCGCTTCGACCGAAACCGCTGTTCGGAGACCAGTTCGCCGGCTCGCGCGTCACGCGCCGGCTCGACGCCGGAGACGTCGAGGTCATCGGAACGGCGTCGAAAGGAGCTTGGGTCGTGCCATCGAAAACCTCGCATGCTCTGTCCAAGCGCGCGCGACGTCTGACGCGCGACGCGCAGCTTCTCGACGGCTTCGTGACGTCGGTTGCCGAACACGACGGCGAGCTCTACGTCGGAACCTTCAACGGCGGCCTCGCCGTCACCGAGTCGAGCCCGCGCGCCGCTGCCTTCGAGACTGCGGAGTTTCGCGACTTGGACGGACCGCGGCGCATCAACGCGCTCGAGTCGACTCCCCACGGCCTGTTCGTCGCGGCCGGTGAAGGCCTGTTCGTGTTGAGCTCGGGCCACGAGATCGAGCGCGTCCAGGCCGTCACCGCGCGCGGCGTGAACGGCCTTGCCTTCGACGGACGCCATCTGTTCGTGACAGCGCCGGGTGCGCTCTTTCGAGTTCCGCTGGCGCGCGGTTCGAAGCCCGGCACCTGGTGGAAACCGGGCGGCAGCCGCGCGGTGCAGGGCGTCGCGCTCGCGGGCACGGCGCTGTGGCTCGCCACCGAAGATCGCGGAGCGGTACGCTTCGACGGAACGTCGTTCATGACTTACGACCGAGCGCGGGGGCTACCGTCGAGCTGGGTGATTTCAGTCGACGCGCACGCGAACGGAAGCGTGCTGCTCGCCACGCTGCGCGACGGCGTGATCGCGCTCGGAGCGGACGGAAGCTACGAGTCGCTGGCCGGCCTGCCGAGCCCTTGGGCGCTCGCGGTTCACGTCGACGGGGGCGGCGCGTGGATTGGGACGCAGGCGGGCGGCGTTTGGGCGAACGGCAGCGGGTCCACCACGGCGCTCTCCCCCTTGCCCGACCCGCGGGTGCACAGCGTCCTCACCCTGGGCGAGCACGTCCTTCTCGGCACCGAGCTCGGCCTCGCCGTATTTCCTCGACGGGCGGACGATTGAAAAACGTCCGAGGGCTCAAAATCAGTGCCTGGCCCGCCAGCTGACGTGCGTATGCCGCGCGCGGAAAAATCGGGAACCATGCGGGCGCTTGCGCCGTACGCGGGCTACGCTAGGAGCTCCGTGTCGGGGCGGGCCCGCCGCCGAGGGGCTTTCCGATTTCGCCAATGCCTGTGAAACCAAAGACAAGGGAAAATCGCCGCTCTCGCTCGCCGGGGGAACCGGTTCCGCTCGACCGCGCGGAACGGAAGCTGAAGCGGCGCTTCTTCATGAAGGCGCTCGGTCTGGGCCTGACGGCTCCGGTCGCCTTGCAGCTCTCGCACGCGGCCGTCGCGGCGGCTTCGCCGCGACCCAAGCGCTTCATGTTGTTCTACCTGCCGCACGGCGTGCCGCCCGAGCACTTCGACCCCGTCGTCACGCCCGGCAACGCGGCGGACTTCACGTTCACCGCCAGCGGAGAGAGCATCCTCGGCCCGCTCGAGCCGTACAAGGCGTACGTGAACGTCATACGCGGCTTCAAGTACCCGGGCGCGATGACGCACGAAGCCATCATCAGCTGCCTTTCCAACGTCTCGACCTTCGCCGGAGAGGGAGGTCCCGTCGACGAGACCACGCCGCGGACCACCGTCGAGCACATGATCGCCAATGGCCTCGGCGTACGACCTCTGATTCTGGGAGCGTGCGCACACCGTCCGTTCGGTCTCGACAAAGACGGCAAGCTGATGTGGGACGGCCAACCCGTCGCTCCGGAGAAAAACCCGCTGAAGGCCTACGACGACGTGTTCGGCAACCTCGGCGCGCCGGAAGGACCGGACCCGAACGTCGCGCTCCGCGAGGCGCTGGTGACGCTGACGGAAGGCGAGCTCAATGCCCTCGACGCGGAGCTCGCCGGGCTCACTTCCGAGCAGACCAAGCTCCGAACGCACCTCGAGGGCGTGCAAGCTCTCAAAGGCGAAGGCAGCGTCGCGGTGAGCTGCACCTCGGCGCCTACCATTCCGGCCATCGAAGCGCTGAGGCCCCTGGCTCAGGGCCAGTCCGACGACTTTTTCCTCGCCGAAGGCAATTTCCCGTCGCTGCTCGCCGCGCAGCTCGAGCTCGCGGCGCACGCGCTCGTGTGCAACGCCGCGCCGGTCGTCGCGGTACAGCCCATGTACGCGAATTGCGAGTTCGACTTCACCTTCGTGCGGCCCGCCGGGGACACGCGCCAATTCGGGCCGCACCACACCGCGCTCTCCCACACCCAGCCGCAGCAGAACGGCGCAGAGATGGTGATGGAGACGCGCTCGCCGTTCGCAATTGCGCAGCGCTGGTTCGTGCAGAACCTCGTCGACCACATGGTGGCCTTCCTCGACGTCGACGACCCCGCCGACCCGGGCCGCACCGTGCTCGACAACACCATCGTCTATTTCATGTCGGAGGTGGGCGAGGGCGCCTGGCACACGACGGAAAGCCGCGTCATCCAGGTCGGGCCGGAGCCGGGGCCGACGGCGTATCTGCCGCTCATCACGATCGGCGGCGGCGGCGGCGCCCTGAAGACGCAACAAGTCTTGACTGCGGAACCGGACCGCTCGGCCGGCGACATCTACCTGGCGCTGACGCAGGCCATGGGCGTGCCCGCGGGGAGCTTCGGCGACGCGAACACGCCGTTCACGGAGATCCTCGCATGAGGCCGGCGGCGCACTGGCTCACCGGCTTGTCCTTCGTTGCGCTCGCTGCGGCGTGCAGCGCCGGCGGTGGAGACGGCATCGAGCGAAATCCGCCCGGCGCCGACGACTCGACGGGCAGCGGCGGCACCACTGGCTCGACCGGCTCGGGCAGCGTCAGCAGCGGGACCGGCGGCGGCGACCCAAGGGAAACTTGTGGCACGTCGCAAGTCGGCGCACCGGTGCTCCGGCGTCTCACCCGCGATGAGCTCAACCGCTCCATCGAGACGGTCTTCCCGAGCATCGCGGGTGCTTATACGCTGGCTCTGAGCGCGGACGACATTCCGGAATTCGGTTTCGACAACGAAGCGGGCCGGCTGCTCGTCGGCAAGCAGACGGCGCGACAAGTCGCGGACACGGCGGAAAGCGCCGCCGCCGCGGTCACGGCCAACCTCGGAAGCATCTTGCCCTGCGCGTCCTCCACGCTCGACGCAACCTGCGCCGGCGAGTTCTTGGACAGCTACGGAAAGCGACTGTTCCGGCGTCCGCTCAGCGCCGAGGAACGCACCCGCTATCTCGACTTTTTCAGCCAAGCCGCTTCCACGACGGACGCGACGACGAGCCTCGGCTGGATGCTGCGCGGTCTGCTCGAATCGCCGCACTTCCTCTACCGGCGGGAAATCGGCGGCGCGGGCCGCGAGCTCAGTCAGTACGAAATCGCGACCGAGCTCGCCTACACGTTTTCCGGCACCGCGCCGAGCGACGAGCTCATCGGCATGGCGGACCGGGGCGAACTCGCTTCGCCCGAAACGCTGGTTCAGACGGCGAGCGATCTGCTCGTCAACGGTGGCTACGAAGTACTCCAGCACTTTTTCTCGCTCTGGCTTCGCTACGAGGCCGCCGCGACCTTGGAAAAAATCAACGTCTCCGACTACGCCAGCGTGCGACAAGACATGCTGGAAGAAACGCGACGCTTCATCGACGAGGTCGTGTTCCAGAACGGCGGCGGCACGCGCGAGCTCTTGACCTCTCCCATCACCACACCGTCGACCAGGCTTGCAAGTTTCTATGGTCTGCCCGCACCGTCGGCGGACTTTGCACCCGTCGAGCGGCCGGCGGGGCAGGGCATGGGCCTGCTCGCCCAAGGGTCGATCCTCAGCACCGAAGCGCTGTCGAACAGCTCGTCCCCCACCCAGCGCTCGCTGCTCGTGTTCGAGGGCTTGCTCTGTCGCGAGCCGCCGACCGTACCGCCGAACGTCCCGATCATTCCCGATCCACAGCCCGGCGCCGTGACGACGCGCCAGCGCTACGAACAGCACCGCTCCGAAGAGCCGTGCAAGAGCTGCCACTTGCAGTTCGAGCCGATCGGGTTCGCCTTCGAGCACTTCGACGAAGTGGGCCGCTACCGGGAAGACGAGGGCGGACTTCCCATCGACACCAGCGGCTACGTCCCCAACGGTCTCGACGAAAGGCTCTTCGAATTCTCGAGCTTCGAAGAGCTCGTCCAGGGGCTGCTCGCAGAGCCCGTGGTTCACAACTGCGTGAGCGGTCTGCTCGCGAGCTACGCCTTCGGCGTCGGCACCTCGTGCCTCGGTGAAAGCGCGCGCGCGGGCTTCGCCAGCGGTGAAATAGGCTTTGCGGAGTACTTCGCTTCCCTCGCGGGGGAGCCGCACTTCACGCGAAGAGCGGGCAACTAGCTCGCGGCGCTCGGTATCGAGGCAATCGGCCCGCGCAAAACCACGCGCTCGTATCCAGCGCGACTCCGCACGACGAGCGGTGTGAATCCTGGACGACAAACGCCCGAAGGGCGAGCCCGTATCAGGGCCCGCCCTCCGGAAACTTTGCTCAAGTAGCGGCGAACGTACTCGTGCGTTCGTCCCGTTCCGCCCGCCCGATCACAGACGGAAGTAGTAGTCCCAATCCTGGGTTCCGCCTCCGTTGCAGGTGCTGATGGTGAGCCCCGTTCCGGCGGCGTCGGAGCCGTTGCGTGTCAAGCACAGGTTGTGATTTGCGCCGTAGCGCAACGCGCCGGACAGGTTCCACTTCTGATTCATGGAGGTGTTGCAGGTGGTGAAGCCGATCTGGTTGCCGTTGCCGGGCAGGCCCTGGCCCGCGAGGTATTGCGCGTCGTTGACGTTGGATACGTCCATGCACGACGTGCCGTTGTTGATTCGGCCGTTGGAATTGAACGTGAAAGTCTGGTTGGATGCTCCGCAGTCCCAGATGACCAGGTTATTGCTGACGTTGCGGAGGCACTTGTTGCTGCTCAGAGCGCCGTACCTGATTTGACCCGCGCCCGTGATGGAAAAGCGCTGATTGGCGCCTCCGAGGGCTCCGCACTGCCACATCTGCACGCGCGTCCCGTTGGCCGTGTTGCCGCCGGGCAGGTCGAGACACAGGCCGCCGAAGCCGCGCAGGTACATCTGCTCGAAGACCCAGTCGCGGCTCGTCGTGCAGCTGTTGAGCTTGACGGGGCTGCCGCTCGTCGCAGCATCCGCCGCGAGACAGCGGTTGCCGCTCGCGCCGGTGAGCTGGAGGTAGCGGTCATTGCCGGAAGAAACTTGCATCCTCCATTCCTGATCGTCGAACGCTTCGTCGCAGTCCCAGATGAACCCGGGATCGCCGTTGCCGACGGCGTAGTGCGACGAGGCACAGTGTGCCTGGGGCGAGACCAGGGTGCCCGGGATCCGGCGGGCGTACGAGCGCTGGATGCCGGTAACGTCGTTCGGTGACAGCGTGGCGTCAGGATCGCAGTAACTCATCACGGAATCCTTGTCGTAGGCGCCGTAGAGCTGCGGGTTCGAGTTGGGGAAGCTCTGGTCGCTGCAGTCACCGGCGCCCGTCGCCCCGCCATTGTAGTCGGGCCGCTCTTCCTCGTGATAAAAGCCGAGTGAATGCCCGAACTCGTGGATGGCGACCTGGGTAGGGTGGGTGATGTTGAGCTCGATGCCGTTGTTGACACCGTTGCCGAAGCGACCCTGAGTACCCTGTGAGGCCGGAAAGGCGTCGCATCCGGGCTGCCCCGACGCGGTGCAGATCCGCACGTGAAGGCCGGCTTCGCCCGACGTGCAAGTGTCCCACTGGTAGAAGTTGATTCTGCCGTAACGCGCCCACGCGCTTTCGACCGCGCGGCGACGATCGTTGCGCCAGGTGCTCGAGGCGGCGCTCGGATTTTCCCAGCACACGTTGAGGTCGATGCGCGAGCTGCCCGCGCCCGACCAGTAGAAGTTGGTGTTGCCGTAAAGGGGTTCTTCGACTTGGGCCACGTCCTCGCCCGCGTCGAGATCCCCTTCCTCCATCGCTTCCATCGTACAGCCGGTCGAGAGGACCAGCCATGGAAGAATCGTCGCCGAGGTGATGAGTTTTCTGGTCATGACATTCGCTCCTTGATCGGATCTTTCGTTGCTTGGACGGGTGACCCGCGCCGCCGCGCCGGAATCGAAGCGCGTGCCTTTCCGTTCGCTTCCGCGTGAAGTCGCGGAGCAGTACCGTCACGCGCCAGCGCCGCGCGCCCGAGTCACCGTCCCTTTTGGTTCTTCGTCAGTGCCCGAGGGCACCGACGTCCGTGTCGAGCAAGTGTCGGGCCAACACCTTGACGCGCAACGGTTCGCCGTGAGCCGGTGGCGCGTGCGCGAAGCCGGGCGGAGGACGTCACAAACGAGCGCCCGACGGTGCGCACGTTTGCGCGGATCTCATCAAAGGTCGTGATTGAACCGCGGGACCCGCGCGAAATGGCCCATTCCGTCGCTCGGCGCCGGGACCCGCACGATTCGAGGGGCCGAGCGCGTCTGCGAGCTCGAACGCTGCGTGCGCGCGACTCGGCGCGACGGCGCCCTTGCCCGGCGCGGACCCAATTGCGCCCAGAGCTCCGCATTCTTCCGGCGCTGCACGAGCTGGCGCGGCGATTGCACCCGGCCTCGACGTGACCTGGGGCTGTGTCGCCACCGTCCCTATTTTTGCCAACATGCAAGACGAGGTCTCGATGAAAAAGCACTGGTTCCTTCTGCTCGGAATCCTTGCCGTCGCAGCGATCGTCTACGGGCTCGATCGCTTGGCGCTCCGACGCCAGATGCGGGCTCTCGAACGGAGCTATCGCGTCGTCGCCGCGGAACGGACGCCCGACACGGGTCGCGCGGCGCCGCTGGCGCGCGCCGCGCAGCTTTCCGACCTTTTCGCTCGAACCGCGCCATCCGTACCGGACGCGACGCCCGTGGAACCGACCGACGTCGCGGAGGAGCCACAGGCCGAGCCGAGCGCTGACGACGTCGCGCGCGCCACGCGAGATCAGATGGACTACGTCGACGCCCTGTTCTCGGCTGAAACGGCCGACCCGCGCTGGGGTCGAGAGTCCGAGCGGACCATCGAGAGCACGCTGCAGACTCGCATCGGCGCCTCCAGCCTCGAGTCGGTCGAGTGTCGAGACTCGCTCTGCAAGGTCCGCGTCGCGCACGGCGACGAGCAAGCGTTCCAACGCTTCGTTCAGCAGGCCCTTGGTCCGCCGGCCTATTGGTATGGTTCGGTGTCGTCGCTCCGCGACGAAAGCCTTGGCAACGACGGGAAGATCCGCAACACGATGTACTTCAGCCGTGAAGGTGCCGACATACCGATCCTCGAATAGGCGGCGACCCGCACGTCCCGATGCTCCGTCGAACTAGCCGTCGCGCGCGAAGGCCGTCAGAAGCGGCCGCGAAAGGTCAGGCTTTGCCGTCCTCCCGCGATTCGCGGCGAGAGCTCGAGCGACAGCCTGCTCGGATCGTCGCCTGCTCGGCTCAGGAGGTAGAACGTCAAGCCGCCGGCCACGAGCACGCCGCCCGCTACGAACATCCCCGTGGCAAAGTCGCTGTTTCGAATGGCCCGCTGTCTGAGAGCGTAGCCCGTATCGTCGCAGCCCGTGGCGTCACAGTGGCCGTCGGCGTTCGAGTCGTCCCGAAGACTCCTTGCGTTGAGCGCCAGAACGGTTCCCGCGCCGAGCGCCAGCATTCCGACGCCGCCGCTGGCCGCGGCTACGACCCTCAGTGTCGCGCCAGAGCCGTTCGTGTCGCGGGGCGACGGCGCGCCCTGCGACGGTGAACCGGGAGTCCGAGACCACCCCGAAGCCGGCGCTCGCACGACCGCCAGCTCCTCGGGCTGTGCGGCGGGAGCGCTCGGCCCGGGAACGCCGGTATTCGGCGCAAACGACAACCTCCTCTCTGCACGCTCGCCCAGCGCGACCCGGACGACCTCCGCATGAATGCTTCGTTCCGAGTCCCAAGCTTCGACGCGATGCTCACCCGGGTCGACGGGCAAGAATACGCCGAGGCTCGCGGGGCCGAGCTCCGCACCGTCGAGGCGCACGACAACGACCGTTCCTTTCGGCGCATCCACCGTGATCCGCAGCCGGGGCAAGGACGGCTCGAGCGCTTCGGCGTGGTCGCGAGCGATGCGAGCCCTCTGTTCGTCCAGGTTGGCCACGTCCAGGAGCTCGCGAAATTTCGTCCAGGCCGTAGCGACACGACCGAGCTGCTCCAGGCAAAGTGCGAGGTTCAGCAGGGTTCCCTGGGACGGATCGAGCCGCTGACTCTCGGCGAGCTTGGGGCAAGCCTCGGCGTAGGCGCCCCCTTTCATCTCGGCGCGTGCTGTCCGGAAAAGTTCTTCAGCAAGGCTCTCCTGCTGAGCCGTCACGACACGAGGTGTCAGTGCCGTGCTGAGCACCAGCAAGGTCGTCAACCACACGCGGCGCATGCGACGCGCAGAGTACCACGAGAGGCGGCGATCCCTATTTGCGGCGGTCGAGGATCGCCTCCTCATTCACGACATCGGGGCGATCCCTTCGGCTGCCGATGGCAGCCTCCTCGCTTTGCGTCGTGCGAGCGGTGTGGCCATTCGCATCACGTCCACCCGTTTTGCGCGGCGGCGAGGGCAGGCTCCGTGCCGTGACGGGTGCCGTTGGTTTCGAAAGGCTCGGGGTGACCGGGGCAGGTTGCGTGCCGGTCGTGCGCCCCGTCATGGCCCGTGCCGGCGCGGTCGGGGCCGCGCCGTGCCTGGTGCGGGAGGCCCGTGTGACATCCCCTTCTACTCTCGGTCCCAAGAAGAGCCAGACCGCGAATCCGAGCGAGACTACAACGGCGGCGGCAAGCATGACGAGCCCCGCGCGGCCCCGCGGCAACCGAAGCTCGATGCCGTCGTGCCCCGCGTCACCGGGCTCGGAAAGCGTCGCGCCGTCGGAGCCGGACGAGGAAGTCGCGACACCGGGGATGGTTCGGAGCAAGGCCGCTCGCATCGCACGCGCATTGGGCCAGCGCTCCTCGCGTTGAAACGAAAGGGCTCGGTCGACCACGGCGACCACGTCGAGCGGCAGCTCCGGCGCGATCTCGCGCAGCGACGGAGCTGCCTGAGTGGCGGCGGCAACGATCGAGGCGTTCGCCGTCTCAGCCGGGTGAACGAGCCTGCCCGTGAGAAGCTGGAACATCGTCGCCCCAAGCGCCCAGATGTCCGTCAGAGCGTCGATTTCGTCCGGCTTCCCCGCCGCTTGCTCGGGCGCCATGAAGGCCGGTGTGCCGACGGTGTGGCCCGACTGAGTGATCGACGCTTGTCCGGCATCGCGAAATTGCGCAGCGCCGAAGTCGAGCACTTTGACGCCTCCGCCGTCGAGCAGGAGAATATTGCTCGGCTTGATATCGCGATGCACGACGCTGGCGTCGTGCGCGGCGGCGAGCACGTCGAGCACGACCAGCGCCGTGGCAACGACGTCGCGCGGCGGCAGCGGACCCTCGCGAGACAGCCGTTCGGCCAGAGACGCGCCGGTGAGCAACTCGAGTACCAGAAACACGAGACCGTCCGGCTCCTCACCGTCGTCGAGGATGTGCACGGCGCCCTCGTGCCGAACCCTGTTCGCGGCGTAGCCCTCCGACAAGAAACGGCCGCGCACGCTGGGATGAGACGCAAGCTCGGGATGCAATACCTTCAGCGCGACTTCGCGCCCATTTCGGTGCCGCGCTTTGTAGACGCTCGCGGTCCCTCCGATCCCAATCAGGGCCCTGAGCGTCCAGCGAGACGCAACGACCCTGCCGAGGCGCGCCAACGCTTGCTCCACCCGCACGCCGCCCTCGAGCGGCGGCGCAGCCGATGCCCTCGAGCCTCGCGCCCTGTTCGTCATACCGCGTGCGTATTATAGTAGCCGTGCCGTGGCGAGCCCGCCGGACGACCTCGAAACCGAGCCCGAACTGGTCGCCCACCCCACCGGACCAGCCGGTGCGCAGAACCTGCTTGGACTCGTCATTCTATGGAACGCCGGCAACCCGGAACACGCGGGCGCATGGCTGGCCGTTGGGGCTGCCGAGCAAAGCAAGGCCCGCGTTCTGGGCCGTGGCAATTCCCGCACCGACGACGATTATGCGCGCCTTTTTCCGGTGCATCAGCTGCCGGGGCTGAACCAGCCCGTCGCTCGGCTTCAGAACCGATCTCTTTCGCGGGTCCAGCTCCGGGTCCGGTGCGTGACGAACAGCGCGCTCGCGGTCGAGAACGTCGGACGCTGCGGGCTTTGGGTCAACGGGGACGCCGTGCAGGAGACTTTGGTCCGCGCAGGCGACGTGCTCGAGATCGGTGCGCAGCTCACCCTGTTGTGCACGGAGCGACCGTTCAGACTCGGCGGCATCCCCGTCGCGAATCACGCCTTCGGAGTCTCCGACGAGCACGGGTTCGTCGGAGAGTCGCCGGCGGCCTGGTGGCTCCGGAGTGAGTGCGCTTCGATGGCGCCACGTGACGGTCACGTCATCGTCTTTGGCGCGACAGGAACCGGCAAGGAGCTGGTCGCTGCGTCGCTGCACGCCATGTCGCGGCGCCCCGGGCCGCTGGTGGCGCGCAACGCTGCAACGCTTCCCGAGTCGCTGGTCGACGCGGAGCTTTTCGGCAACGTCAAGGGTTACCCGAATCCGGGTATGCCGGACCGCAGCGGCCTGGTCGGTGCCGCCGATCGGGGCACGTTATTTCTCGATGAGTTTGCGGATCTGCCGCTCGAAGCGCAGGCGCATCTGCTTCGCGTGCTCGACGCGGGCGAGTATCACCGGTTGGGCGAAGCTCAAGCGCGCCGATCGCACTTCCGCCTGATTGCCGCTACCAATCGCGCCGAATCGGCGCTGCGCGCCGACGTCCTGGCCCGGTTCGACTTCCGGATCGAAGTGCCGGCGCTTTCGGGACGCCGGGAAGACATTCCCCTTCTGGCGCGACACCTGCTTCACGCCATGAGCGAGAACGACCCCGGAATGCGGGCCCGGCTTTTCGAGGACGGTATCCCTCGCTTGACCCCACCGTTCGTGCGACAGCTCACCCTTCGCAACTATCCCTCAAACGTCCGCGAGCTGCGCCATCTCTTGTGGAGCGCCGTCCGCCAGAGCCCAGGGGACACGCTCGAGTGGCCTCGCGAACGACCAGGGCCGAGCGGAGCGCCCTCGCCGCCATCCTCCGGCGCCGGCCTCGAAGCCGTCGGGGCCGAAGAGCTCCGGACCGCCCTCGAAGCGAACAACGGTTCGATCGAGAAGAGCTGGCGGGCGCTCGGACTCTCGAGCCGCTACGTGATGATACGCCTGCTGCGCAAGCACGGCATTTCCGTCACCAAACAGTTCGGAAAGCGCTAGCCCGCGGCCGGCATGAGTCCACGCCGAAGCGATCACCGTTCGTGAGCTCGAGGGACTGGTAAGCGGAGCCCGGCCCCGACGTTTTCCACGGACCCCACGACCACAACAGTGCGCTTCCGTCGTTCTTGAGCCGATAGAGCCTGCACGCTTTACTCCGAGGACGTCTGCCGAAAGACGAGCTTTTCGTCCTCGAGCTCGACGCGAATCGTCGTGCCGGAAGCGTAACCGCCGCGCAAAAGCGCCTCCGCCAGCGGGTCCTGGAGCTCTCTCACGATGGCGCGACGCAGCGGTCGCGCCCCGAAGCTGGGTTCGTAGCCTAGCTCGACCAGGCGCTGTTTGGCCGCGGCGCCGAGTTCGAGGCGGAGGCCGCGCGGCGCGAGCAGCCGGCCGAGCCCGGCGAGCTGAATCTCCACGATACGGAGCAAGTCCTCGCGCCGGAGCGCCCGGAACACGACGATGTCGTCGATGCGATTCAGAAACTCCGGTCGAAAACGACCCCGCAGCTGCTCGAGCAGCACGTCGCGCAGCGCGTCGCGTCCCTCGGCGGTATCGAACAGGCCGGCCTCGGTATCGAGGATGCGCTCGGAACCGATGTTGCTCGTCATCAGGATCACGGTGTTCGAAAAGTCGGCGCTGCGTCCCATGCCGTCGGTCAGCCGTCCGTCGTCCAGCACTTGCAACAAGAGATTGAAGACGTCTTCGTGCGCCTTTTCTACCTCGTCGAAGAGGAGCACCGAGTAGGGACGGTGACGCACGGCTTCCGTCAGGAAACCGCCGCGCTCGGCGTCCGCGTAGCCTGGCGGCGCGCCGATCAGACGCTGAGCCATGTGCCGTTCCATGAATTCGCTCATGTCGAGCCGTGTCAGCGCTTGCTCGTCGTCGAACAGGAACTCGGCCAGCGCCTTGGCAAGCTCGGTCTTTCCGACGCCGCTCGGTCCCAGGAACAAGAACGAGCCGATCGGGCGGCGCGGGTCGCGAAGGCCGACGCGCCCGCGACGCACCGCGCGCGCAACGGCGAGGACGGCCTGATCCTGGCCCACCACTCGCTCCGCGAGACGCTGCTCCATGCTGAGCAGCTTCTCGGCTTCGCCCTCGAGCATGCGGTTCACGGGCACGCCGGTCCATTGCGCGAGCGTGGCGGCGACGTCCGCCTCTTCGAGCACTCGCTCCTCGGTTTCGAACCCCGCGTTGCGCGCCGCGACCTCGGCGCGGCGCGCGCGCTCCTCGAGCTCGGGAATGACGGAGTGCTCGAGCTCGCCGATGCGGGCGTAGTGTTTCTCCGACTGCGCACGCAAGAGGTCCGCCCTGGCTTCGTCGAGCTTTCGCTGCACGCTCTTCACGGCCGAAACGGCGTTGCGACGGCTCTCGAGCGCCTCGCGCTGGTTCTTGACGTCGGGCTCGAGCCGGTCGAGCTCGGCCTTGAGCTCGACGCGCACGCGCTCGCTCGCTTCGTCGTTGGTGCCGTGCAAGCTTTCGAGCTGCGCGCGCACGGTACCGAGGCGCGTGATGGCCCGATCGACGCGCTCGGGAAGCCCGTCGGTTTCCACGCGTTTGGCGGCCGCGGCCTCGTCGAGCAGGTCGAGCGCCGAGTCCGGCAACTTGCGGTCGGAAAGGTAGCGCCTGGCGAGGCGCACCGCGCCGGCGAGCGCATCTTCGCCGATGCGGACCTTGTGATGCGCTTCGTAGCGACGCGAAACGCCGCGCAGCATCTCGAGCGCCTCGTCGATCGTGGGCTCTTCGACGAAGAGCTGCGTGAACCGGCGCAGCACCGCGGCGTCGCGCTCGCCGATTTGGCGCAAGCCGTCGGGGGTCGTCGTGCCCAGCATCCGGAACTCGCCGCGCGCGAGCGCCGGACCGAGCAGCTCTCCGACGGCGGCGCCCGCCGGCCCCTTTCCGAACAATTGGTCGACGCCGCGCGCCACCAAAATGGCGTCCGGCGATTGCTCGGCCAGGCTCGCTATCAGTTTGGCCACGCGCTCTTCGATTTCGCCGCGCAGGCGCGCGCCCGCCACCAATTTACCGACTTCGAGCTCGAGCAAGCGCGCTCCCGCGAGGCTCGTGGGAACGTCGCCGTTCGCGATCCGCTGGCAGAGCGCGCGCACGATGGCCCCTTTGCCGACGCCCGGTTCGCCGACGAGCAGCGGGTGATGCTTGTCGCGGCGCTCGAGGATCGTCAACAGCCGGCGGACCTCCGAAACGCGGCCGATCACCGGGTCCGCCGGCGAGCGGCGCACGCGCTCGACCAAGTCGACGGTGAACTCCTGCGTGCCGGAGCCCGCCGGCGCGGCGCTCGGGCGCGGCAACGAGCGCAGCGCGCCGAGGTGAGGGCGCAGCGTGCCGGGCGCGACGCCGAACGCGCCGAGCACCTCTCCCGCCGCACCGCGAATCTCCTGCGAGAGCGCGGAAAGGACGTGCTCGATTCCGAGCCGCGTCGCGCGTTCACGCGCGGCTTCGCGCTCCGCTCGCTCGAGCAGGTCGAGCATCGCCGTGGAGAGATAGGCGCTTTCGCGACCGAGCGGCAGCGCGGCGAGCGCGCGCTCGGCGGCGGCTTCGAGCTCGAGCAGGTTCCGTACCGCGCGCCGGAATACCTCTTGAACACCGGGCTCGCGCTGGAGCCCGCGCACCAGCAGGTGAAGCGGCTCGACCTCCGCGTGACGACGCTCGTCGGCCAAGGCTTGCGCGCCGGCGACCCACGCCTTCGCCTCGGGCGTATAGCGAGCGAGGCTGAGCGTCGTGGGCGAATCGGGGGCGCTCATGGGAAAAGCCACCGAACCATAGCCGGGGCCTTGGCCGGACACGACCTCCGATCGCACGCCAAGACGGCGACACGACGCCGCGGCGCTGCTAAGCAGCACCGGTGCTCTCGGATTTTCTCGACCTTAGCCTCGCCTCAGCCTCCAGCCCTCAACGCACCTGGCCGAGCACGAACCGTCCGTCGTCACCCTGCCAGGCGAACACCGCGCCGTCGCCGAAGCCCGTGCCCACGAGGTAGCCGATCTCTTCACGGGCGAGGGTGTAACGGGGCACGCTGACCTCACCGCTGGTGTCGACGTGAAACAGGTTGACTTCGGCGCCGGTGTCTTCTGCCAGGGCCACGATGGCGGCATCGGGTGCCGCGGCCAGGGCGCGCGTCAGCGAGAAGCGAATCGGATCTTGCCCGGCAAGCAGCACGGGTTCACCCAAGAGCGCGCCGCTGCCATCGTGCCAGCTGAAGCTGTAGCCTTCCGGATCGGTCCACAGCGCTCCGACGCGATCCGTACCGACCTGCACCAGCGAGACCTCCCTGGCGGTATCGAGCACGAAGGGGGTTCCGGGCGTCCCGCTGGCGTCGACCGGAATCAGCTCTTGCGCACCGGCTTCGTCCGAAACGTGGCGAGCACCGAGCACGAACCCGGGATCCGCAAAGGCGCCCACGGCTTCTTGGGCGAGCGCGTCTTCGGCGTAGGTGACCTGCCACTCGGCTTCACCGGTGTCGCTCAGGCGCTCGGCAACCAGGTCGGCCGAGCTGCTGCCGGCATTGTCGGTGTTGGCGTACAGCAAGAGCGGGGTCGAACCTTCCACCGGAACGAGCTTCGGGTGCGCGGCGGCCGCGATGGTTCGCTCTTCTACGCGTTCGCCCCGATCGTCGAGCACCCAAAGGTTCACTTCCGGATCGCCGCCGCCGCTGGAGAACGCCACGACCCAGCCACCGGGACGCGGCGCCACCGTCACCCCGAAACGGTCGGCCACGGTTTCGCATGGTACCTCCGTCGTGAGCTCCAGGTCCGAGCTGAAGGTGGCGAACTGCAGCGTATCTTGCGTGGAGACCCGCACCATGGCTAGCCGGTCGCCCTGGCTCGCCAGCGCGATGCCCAGCGGCTGCATCGCCTCGATCCTCGGCCGAGCACAGCGAACCTGATGTTGCGAACCCAGACAGGATTCGCAGTCGCGTTCGTCGAAGGTGCAGAGTGTGCTGCAACCGAGCTGGCCCGAGGCGTAGCCGAGCGACTCGCACAGAGCGTCGGTCGTGCCGTCGCATTCCTCGCTTACGTCCGAGCAGGTGACCGGGCCTCCGTCGGAGCCGAAGCAGAACTCGCAGTTGTCGACCACGCCGTCTCCGCACTCGTTGGCCCCGCAGATGGCTTCCCCCGCGACGTCACCACAGCTTGCAACCGGGAACGGGCCCGTGTTTCCGCCGCCGGGACCTCCGCCGGCGCTGGTCGTGCCGGTGCCGGTGCCGCCGGGGCCCGCGTCGGTCGTACCGCTGCCGCCGGTTCCGTTCATGGTGAGCCCCCCATCGCTCGAAGTACCGCCGGAACCCGTGCTCGGGCTTCCGGCGTTGGTCGAGCCGCCGCCCCCGTCAGCGTGGTTTCGCTCGGTACCGCCGCAAGCGACGAGCAGTAACAGCGCGCACGGACCAAGCGTAAGTTCCGCGTACCGTATCGAGACCATGCGCCCGAGACGCTGCAAGCATCGGACCAACCACCACCGCGGGTTGTCGAGGGCGAACGCGCCCCGGCGGGCGGGCTCTTCAGGCACACCCTGGCACAGCCGGGCACGGTAGTGGCCGGTTTTGAATCCAGCCTTCGCGCTAGACTGATCCGCTCGTCCGCTCGCAGCATCTCCCCCGGAGGTGCCGCGATGGACGATGGCAAGCCCGACTGCTGCTCATACTTCGAAGACCTGCGCGAAGCGCTCGGACGGATGCGGACGCGGCGGCGGACGCGCTCGGGCTCCAGTCCTGATTGGTAGTCGGACCGGGTGCGGGTGAAGGATCGGCAGCGGGAGCGGGAGGGGAGAGGTCGGGATGGGGGTCGGGTTCGGGGTGCACAAATTCGCGAGCGGGGATCGCGCGCCAGCGCGGCTCCGCTCCCGCCTTGCCGTTAGCCCTTCCCGACACCGCTCCCGCTCCCGCAACCGACACCGTTCCGGCGGCCCCGCTCGCTCCCGCCCGATTTCATGGATCAAGAGTGCAGGTCACTCTTGACTTGTTGCCACGTTGCCCGATTGAGGGTACAAAACGGGGACTGAGCGAGACCAACAATTGAACCCCAGGAACCTTGAGCGAATCTTCAGGATTTTATCAATAAAATCAAATAGATACACGGATACGAGGATCGGAACGGGTCCTGAATGAACGTCGAAAACCAGACGATCAAAGCCATGATCCACTACCAGCTGCCGGACGCATGGATCATGTACGACAGCCAGCGAATCTCGCGGGCCCTGATCGAGGCCAAGTCGATGGTCATGTCTCTGAGGACTATCCCCTACCAGCGCTCTTGGGTCGATGCGCTCCAGCAAATGGAGCTGAAGCGCGAAATTGCGGGAACATCGAGAATTGAGGGAGCCGAGTTCACGGAGCGCGAACTAGAGGCGGCCATGGAGCAGTCACACGAGGAGTTGCTAACGCGATCCCAAAGGCAAGTGCAGGCTGCTCTGCGCGCCTACCGTTGGATAGCGACCATTCCGGATGATCGTCCGCTCGATCAGGATGTCATCTGCGAGATTCATCGGCTAGTCGTGACCGGGGCAGACGACGATCATTGCCCACCCGGAACGACGCGAACTCGAGATCAAAATGTCCATTTTGGCGTCCCGCGTCATCGCGGCGTGGAGGGCGGAGCTGAATGCTCGGCAGCGTTTGCGCGATTCGCGCAAGCACTGCAGCGCGAGTACGGGGAACATGATCCAATCGTGCAGCCGCTTGCTGCCCACTATCACCTTGCTGCAATGCACCCGTTCCTTGACGGCAATGGGCGCACAGCCAGGGCGCTAGAGGCCCTGATGCTCCAGCGCGCAGGATTGAGGGACACGTCTTTTATCTCGATGTCGAACTACTACTACGACGAAAAGAATGCCTACCTCGCAGCCCTGGCGAATGTACGGCGGTGGCAACATGACCTTACAGAGTTCCTTATCTTCGCGCTTCGCGGGATCGCGGTGCAGGCCAAGAGAATCCTGCGTGAGATTCAGCACAATGTGTCTAAGGAGCTGTTTCGAAATCTAATGTACGACCTCTTTCACAGGTTGCGAACCCCGCGCAAGCGTGTGATCGCAGAAAGGCAGATCGACATACTCAAAGTACTCCTGGACGTTGAATGGATGGATTTAGAGAAGCTCATTCATCGGACCCACGGTCACTATAAGTCACTGAAGGAACCGCGAACAGCGGTCATACGTGACCTAGATAATCTCATTGGCCTTAAAGCCGTGAAATTCCAAAAGCTGGATGATGGGTCGTTTCGGTTGGGCGTTCGCCTGGAGTGGCCAACTGAAATTACAGAAACCAGCTTTTTCTCGTATATCAAGAATCTACCCAAGGCGAAGACGCACTCCTTCCTGCAGTGATCGAAACTTCACCCGGTAGCCGCGTCGAGAAGTACGCGCCTCGCCTGCGGTAGAGCGGTTGTCCGGTCCTGAAAAGCGCGCGAGTACGAGGTACGCAACCGCAGCGTTCATACTGACGCTGCAAGCGCGGATCCACATCTGCCGATCGACCGCGAAAAAATGTCCTTGTCCGTCTGTCATGTTCGATTCACCGCAAAGTGGGGGTGCTCAGACTCCTGAGCTCCTTGCTGCTGAGGCCCAAGTGCTGGGCGATATCTTCGACGGTAAAGTCCGGCTCGAGTTCCTGCAAGCTCGCTCGGAGCAGTGTCTGCTGTTCCGCCGGTGGCTCCCCCGGTTCGTGCTTTCGCGCGCCTGTCTTGTTGAGGTGCACGAACGCTCGCCGGTAGCTCGCTTCCGATAAGATGCGCAGGTCATAGGCCCTCTTGATCATTGCTTGGATGGAGACCTTCCAGCGAGCTTTCAGTTCCCCTTGCCTACCCCTTGGCCCGGCGCCGGCGCGCCGGACGCTCGGCGAAGAGATCGTCCGCCGTGGTGACCAGCGCAGCCTTGCGGATCCACTGATCAAGCGTCTCGAGCTCCGTGCATTCAAGGATGCGCTGGCGGTGCGCGCTCGAAAGCCGGATGCCCCGCGATTCGAGTACGGCAACGACGTCAGCGGCCTTGGCCTCGGCCTTGCCCTTGTCGAACGAAAGTCGCTGCGATTCGCTGAAGAATTTTTGAGCTTCGGGGATCATTTCCAGGGCCTTTCGTGCCGCAATGCTCAGGGCGGACTCTACCAGTCCCAAGTATAGCAGCCGGGCACAACAACACCTGGAGGGCGCTCGTCGCGTCTCACTCGTCGTCGGCGAGCTCGTCGTCCGTGCGCGTGCGCTCATCATCGTAAATGTCCAAGTGCTGAAGCACACGATCCAGCGCCGTCATCTCGCCGGCCGCGGTCGTCAGGTTGATCCAGTGCAAGACAAGCGGATGCTCGCGCCGGCGTAGGCCCGCAGCCCAGACCCGAGCTTGTCTGCGTCGGAGGATTCGTGCGGCTCTCGGAAGCCCCTAACCAGCCATTACTACCTATGAACTGGGCTCACCGGAGCCCCGAAGCGGACATCGATGCTTGGTCCAGGGCTCACGGGAGCCCCGAAACGGACATCGATGCTTGGTTCAGGGCTCACGGGAGCCCCGAAACGGACATCGATGCTTGGTCCAGGGCTTACGGGAGCCCCCGTCCTCTCGTTGATGGGAAGCGAAGGGCGGGCCAATGGCCGGAATCTGGACGGGGATGGCGGGTTTTTCGTCGCTCGGAGGTGCCGAACGGCTTATCCTCGACGGCGTCATGCGCGTGCGGCGGAGAAAACCGAAGCGGCGCGGCTACGTCCGCCCGTCGCGAGCAAGAGCGAAGGTGGGGTGGTCGTTGCGCGAGCTCGCGAGCCTCGCAGGCACGAGCGCGCGCGCCGTCCGCCTTTACCTTGAGCGGGAGCTCCTACCGCGACCGCCCTTCAAGGGGCCGGCAACCCGCTACGAGCGCCGCCATCTGGTGCGCCTGCTGGTCATCCGCCGCCTGCGGGCCGCCGAGCGACGCGCTCTCGCCGAGATCCGTACCCGCGTGCGGACGCGGTCGGACGCGGAGCTCGAGAGCTTGGCCGCGCGGGACCTCTCGCCGGGCCCGCTCGCCGTCGCTCTCGGCGTTTCGACCGCGCCGGCACGGAGCGCCGCGCCGGAGTCGCTCGAGCCTTCTGTTTCGCATCCGCCGCGGCGAGGCGATGGGCCGTTCGGGCCCGGCGCTCGGTGGACCCGTCTCGAGCTCGCGCTCGGCCTCGAGCTGCACCTCTGCGACGACGCGAGCGAGCGCGTGCGCGAGCTCGCGGGGCGCCTTCGCGAAGTCGCTCTGTCGGCGTTCGAGAGCTAACCCCACTGCTCGCCTGAGTCGACCATGCTTGCGCCGGGGATCGAGTTTCGATCCAGTGTCGACACGGCAAGGCCGCCGCCATCCGGCGGCTTTCGACGCGAGAAGCGGGTGCAAGCGGGTACAAGCCGGGTAACGGGCGTCGAGACCCGTTGACACTGCACCCGTCGACGAGGACGATCGCGCCCGCACCCGTAATCCGCACCCATAATCCGCACCCATACTTACGACCGTCACGCGCCCCTAGCTCAGCTGGATAGAGCATCGGACTTCGAATCCGAGGGTCGCAGGTTCGAATCCTGCGGGGCGCGCTGCTCGGCTTCGCCGAGCTGCCGCCACGCAGCCTGGGGCCTTCGTTCGCCCTGCGGCCTCGCTCTCGGGCTCGAATCCTGGGGGGCGCGCTGCTTTGGAGACGCCGGGAACGCGAGAGGGGGGCGCGGAGACGGATCACGAGCGGATCACGTTGGCGGAGGCGGAGGCGTTGATCGAATTGGATGAAGTGGGGAGCCTGGCTCTTGCCGTCCTCGACGGGGGGTTGTTTGTGGGGAGCAGGGTCGTGGAGTTGGCGCGGGTGTGGCGCACCCGCGGCGTGACGGGCTGAAACCTACTAGTTTTCGGGAGTACTACGCGGAGACCACAAGAAGCGTTGTGTTAGCGTAAGTT
>DASWGX010000372.1:0-14846 GCA_036393455.1 Polyangiaceae bacterium | reverse complement strand
CCGACACCCGACGGACCGACCACCGCCATCACCGGCCAGTCGTGGATGCGCCCTGTCATGGCCGCGATTTCGCGCGAACGGCCGAAGAAGCACGCCGCATCTTTTTCCTCGAAGGAGCGCAAACCGGCGAAGGGACCTTTGTCCACCTGGAGCCAGGGCATGAAGCGCCCTGGCAAGAAAGGCTCGAGCGCCTTGAGCAACTCTGCCGCGTTCGCGAAGCGCTGGTCGCGCGCCTTGCTCAGACAACGATTCACCGCGTCGGCGAGCTCCGGCGGAACGTGCGGCGCCGCTTGGCGAATGTCCGGCATTGGAAGCTCGAGGTTTGCCACCGACCAGTACGGCACTTCCTCGAGCGGATGTTGGCCCGAGAGCATCTCGTACAGCGTCACGCCCGCCGCCCAAATGTCGGTGCGGTGATCGACCTTGCCGCCCACGATCCATTGCTCGGGAGACATGTAGGCGACGGTTCCCACGATGCCGGTCTTTCCCGCGCGCTCGCTGCCCGGCTCGTGTACTTCTACCTGCCCGCGTTCCGGATGGAGCTCCCGGCCTCCCGACTCCTCGCGCAGAACCTTGGCGATGCCGAAGTCGAGCACCTTGACGGTGCCGGCGTCGGTCAAGAAGATGTTTTCGGGCTTGAGATCCCGGTGGACGATGCCGAGGGCGTGGGCGTAGACGAGCGCCCGAACCACGGACACCATCAGCTCGACGGCGCGCGTGTGGTGCATCGCCCCGGATTTCTTGAGCATCGACGCGAGGGTTTGCCCTTGCAGGTACTCGAGCACCATGAACGGGCTTTGGTCCTGCTCGCCGACTTCGTGAATGACGACGATGTTTTCGTGGCTGCACTGCGCCGTGGTGCGCGCCTCGTCGATGAACCGGCGCGTGTGGTCCGGGTCTTTGGTTTGCAGCACCTTGACGGCGACCCGGCGTCCCAGACGACCGTCGCGGGCGAGGTAGACGACGCCCATGCCGCCGCGGCCGAGCTCGCGAATGATCTCGTACTGGCCGTAGCGCTCGATGGTGACGGGTTCGGCGGCGACGGGCGCAGCCATCGCCGGGCCGTAGAGGTTTTCCGACGAGGGTTGCTCGCTACCGTAGTTGCTGACGGCCGGGACTGGCCCCGGCAGGGGCGGGGGTTGGCCGACGACCACGGTCTTTGCACCGGGCGGAGTGCCGTGCGCGGGCCCGTGCGCCGCGACCGTGTAGTTTCGTACCGCGACGTCCGAGTGGTAGCCTTGATCGGAATCGGACGGCGGAAGCCCCTTGCCTTGCTCTGCTTTCATGCGCGTCGTTCTGCCTTCATGCGCACGTCTTCCCGCGCGAGTTTTGGAGCTGACAACCTCGTTGCCGAAAGGAATCAGCGATTAAAGTAATCCAAGCAAGTCACACGGTAGCGAGGTTTTCCAAGGAAAACAACCGGGTCCCTCGCGTGTAGGTGCCTTTCCTACCTTGACTGCTCGGCTTGACTGCTCGGCTTGACTGCTCGGCCGGCTCGGTCGCTCGGTCTTCGCCGCGGGTCGTTTGCCGATCACGGGCTGATCACGGGGGCGGTGCGGCAGAGGCGGAAGTTCGCGTAGTACGCTTCCGCGGCGGAGGAGGTCGCATCGGCGTCCGTCAAGAGCGCGATGCCGTCGGGCGACCGCGGCGTTTCGCGCCCGAAAAAGCGCGCATGGTGATCTCGCACGTCGACGCGCACCTTGCGCCAGGTCGCGCGGTGGTCGCGTCCCGACTCCATGACCAGGAGCTGATCGTGACCCAAGCGGCGCGACAGGCGCGAACCCGTGGGAAGTGTCGTGCTCCAAGCGTACTTGATCCCGTCGACGTGGAAGGGAAAACCCACGTCCCAAATCACGTAAACGCCCGCGGCGCTGTCGTTGGTGCTCGAGTCACGCTCGTTTCCACGCTCTGGCAGGACTTCCACCCTCCACTCCCATTCGAGGAACGGGTACTGCTCGAGGTTCCAGCTCGGAATCTTCTTGCCGATGGTGATGGCTCGTTCGCGATACTTCGCGTGAAGTACCTTGCGGCCTTCTCGTTCTTCGACGACGTAAAGGCCCCTCTGCTTCGCTTCCGGCATTTCATCCGCATCCCGCGTGCGCCAGCCCACGGGGAACGCGCCCGCGGGCGTCGAAGAAAAGTCCTCGACCACTCGATCGCAGACGATGCGCGGCGCTGCCTTGGCTTCGGCGGCCGCCGCACGGTTCTCCCGCTGTGACAGCAGACCCAGGAACACGACGAGGAAGGCCGCGCGCGCGACGTGTCGTTCCATCACCGTGTGGTTAGCAGAAACTGGCGGCTAGTACGAGTTCCCGCGGGCTTTCGGGTCTTTCCCCTCTCGTCGTCCCAGGGTGCGATTGATGCGCTCTCGCAGGCGACCGAGCAGGCGGCGGGCCCAGACGAACTCGGTGGCCAAGATGGCGAGACCCACCGGAATCACGATGAACGCCGGCCCTGGCAGCACGATCAGCGCCGCGCCGAACGCGAGCACGCTGATTCCCACCACCAAGACTACGATCTTGCGCGCCAGACGCAGCGCGGACAGGGGTTCACGGGGCAGGCGGGGTTCCGTCGGCGCGGGATTCATTTGGCTTCGCGAGTTTGTCGCGCCCTCGTCGCGAAGGCCACCACGGCCGCCCGAGCCCGGGCGATCCGCCGCCGCCGCCTCTGCTTTTCACCTGGTTCCCGGGCTCATTGCGTTTCTGGCGCCGGCGTCGGAAGCGGCGCGCGGCAAACCTTGGGCTCCGGAATGGTGCGAAGCCGCAAGTAGCGCGAGAGGTAATGGACGCCGATGTAGAACGGAATGGTGTCGAGCAAGGCCACCGCGAGCTTGAACGTATACCCGGCCATGATGAACGTGAAGAGCTGCGGCCACAGTGGCTGATGCGCGTCGATGGGCAAAGCGCGCGCTTGAAAGTGCGTGACGAAGATCACCATGGTGGTGTCCACGGCCTGGCTCACGAGCGTGGAGCCGTTGTTCCGCAGCCACAGATGGCGGCCCTTGGTCAGGCGTTTCCACCAGTGGAACAACTGAACGTCGACGAACTGAGCCGTGAGGTACGCCGCCATGGACGCGAAGACGGCCCCGAAGGCGAGCTTTTGAATCTGGAAATAGACGTGCGTATCGCGTTGCTCCGGCGCTTCGAAGCCCGGCAGCCGACCGCCCAACCACAGGATTGCGACGACCCAGATGTTCAGTACCAATCCCATCCAAACGACGGCATTGGCGCGCCGGTGCCCGTAAAGCTCGGAGATGAAGTCCGTGCACAGGAACGTCAGCGGATAAGGTAGAACGCCGACCGCGAGCGGCATGGGAATCTCGAAGCCGAAAAGCTGGATCTTCACGTCGAGAAAGCGCGAGATCCCGAGGATGTTGAGCATCGCCAGCGTGCCGAGAAACAACCCTGCGAAGACGAGGAACACGACCTCTCGGCGCCAATGAAGCTCGCGTTCGCTGAGGCGCGCGAGTCCCTCGAAGGAGTGTTGCTGGGTCGGCAACGGCGCTTCCTCGGGCATGTCGCGCGTGCGCATGGCCGGCTTATACGGAATTTCGGCGCCGCTCGCCACGGTCCGCGCGGGGCCCGTTGCGCGAGCGGGTTCCCGGAGGCTATGAGTATGCGCCGATGAACAGCGTGTATGCGGTGATCCTTGCGGGTGGAAGCGGAACCAGGTTTTGGCCGGCATCCCGCCGCAGCGTTCCCAAGCAGCTCCTGCCGATCGCTCCCGGGGAAAGCTCCAGTTTGATCGAACAGACGGTGCATCGCCTGGAGCCGCTTTGCGGCCTGGAGCGCATGGTGATCGCGACCGGCGCTCACCTCGTGGAAGCGACGGCCAGTGCCCTGTCCCGCCTTCCGCCGAGCGCTTTCATCGGCGAACCGGTTGCGCGCAACACGGCTCCCTCGATCGGCTGGGCGACGTCGCTCATAGCGCGACGTGACCCGGACGCTCTGGTCATGGTGATACCGAGCGACCAATACGTTCGAGACGTCGAAGGCTATCGCGACGCGCTTTCGCGGGCGCTCGAGTCCGCGGCTGCCGGCCCGATCACGACCATCGGCGTGCGGCCGACGCGTCCCGAGACGGGCTATGGCTACATCGAAGCCGGCGAGGTCCTCGGGACGGATCTCTACCGCGTCGCGCGCTTCGTGGAGAAGCCGACGCGTGCGCGTGCGCAAGAGTACCTCAGGAGCGATCGCTACCTGTGGAACGCCGGGATGTTTTTTTTTCGCGCCGGAACGATGCTGGCCGCGATCGAACGGCACATGCCGGAGCTTGCGCGGGGGCTCGAGCGTATCTCGGCGGCGAGCCGCCACGGGCCGGAAGCCGAGGCGCGCGAGACGGCCGCCGTCTTCGCCGCTCTCGAATCCATGAGCATCGACTACGGCGTCATGGAACGCGAAGCGCCGCTCAACGTCGTGTCCGGCGACTTCGGTTGGAGCGACCTCGGGAGCTGGCAGACGGCGTGGGAGCTTTCCGAACGTGACGCCGACGGCAACGCCGTCGACGGAGCGGCCGTGCTGATCGACGCGAAAAATAACCTGGTCCGACAGTTGGGTGACAAGCCGCGCTTGATCGCGCTCCTAGGAGTGAACGACCTCTGCGTCGTATCCTGCGACGATGCGTTGCTCGTCATGCCGCGCGCGCGGGCGCAAGACGCCAAGCTCATCGTCGAGCGGCTCCGGCGCGGCGACCGCGACGACCTGCTCTAGCGGCGATGAACGCGTTCAGCGCCAGCGTTCGCACAGATCGAGCGCGAGCCGCGTGAGCTCGAGCGCGCGCAATTCGGTGGCCGCTTCGGCGTAGCAGCGCAGCTCGGGGGCATTGCCGGAGGCTCGCAGGTGTACGATCTCGCCGTTGTGGAAAGTGGCGCGCACGCCGTCCGTCGTGTCCACGCGGGTGACTGCGCCCCACGCCTCTCCGAAGAACTCCGAAAGGGCTCGCGCTCCGCCCCGCTCGAGGCTGCCCAGCTTTGCACCGCTCAGCGCGGTCGGGAAGTCGGCGAGACGGCTGCTGGCCGTGAAGCGCGCCGGCAACTCTGCGGGTAAGCTCGAAACCGGCACGCCGCGCGCCCTCGCCGCCGCGAGCATGGCGATGAGCACGACGCAAGCGTCCCGCGTCGGAAGCGGCGCAAGCGCGCCGCGCGGCAACGGCAGCGACGACGCGGTGAGAAAACCACCGTTGGCCTCGTAGCCGACGACGCGCTTGCCGCCCGCCGCGACGGCACGCTGCATGCCTTCGATCACGTAGGGCGAACCGATGCGCGTTCGCGTTACGCGTTCGAACCAGCCCGAGAGCTCCAGCGCCGAGTTGCAGCTTATCGGCGCGACCACCGCGTCGGCCTGCAGGTACCTGGCGCACAAGATCCCGGCGACGTCTCCGCGCAGCCAACGGCCGCGCTCGTCCGCGACGAGCGGCCGATCGCCGTCGCCGTCCGTCGTCACGATGGCGTCGAAGGCGTGCTCGGCCGCCCATTCCTGCGCCGACCTCGCGTCCTCCGGGCGAACGGCTTCGGTATCGACGGCGACGAACTCGTCCGAATAGCCGAGGCGCGTTACCGCCGCGCCGAGACCTTGCAACACTTCGTCGAGGAGATCGCGTCCGACGGCCGAGTGGCCGTAAAGACCCACGCAAACGCCTTTCAGCGCGTCCGTTGCGAAGCACTGGAGGTAGCGGTCGACGTAGTGGCGCGCGGCCTCCGGTGCGACCGGCGGCAGGCGCGGACGCTGCCCCGGGGCGAAGCCGCCGTCGGCTGCGAAGCAGTCGGGAAGCGCCGGCTCGCGCGCGGCTATCGCGGCTTCGTCGGCCTTGAGGATCTCGCCGGCCGGCGTGTTGAACTTGAGCCCGTTGCGGTCCTCTGGAATGTGACTTCCCGTCACCATGATCGACGGCATCTGCCGGACCATGCCGAAGAGCGCGAGCGCCGGCGTCGGAACGCGGCCTGCATGCACGATTTCGTGCCCTCGGTCGGACACGGCGCGCGCGACCGACGTCAGAATGCGTTCGGTGCTCGCGCGCAAGTCGCCCGCGAGCGCGACGCCCGAGCTCTTGGAAAAGGCGCCTTGCTGCTCCATGTGCTCGATGAAGGCCGCGGCGTACGCGTAACAAACGCGGTCCGTCATCGCCGAGACCAGGCCGCGCGCGCCGCTGGTGCCGAACTTCACGCCGGACGTTTGCATCAATTCGGAAATTCGCACCGCTCGCATGTGACACCGCCGCGAGCCGGGAACGCTCGCTGCAAGCTCACCCCGCCGACTTTCTTCGCCCCTTCTTCGCGGATGCCGATTTCTCTTCCGCCTTCTTCGGGGGCTTGAGCGGCTCGGCTTGCGCGCCTGTGTCCGAGCCCTTCTTTTCGTTTTCGCTGATGCTCTTCTTCAGGGCTTCGAACAGATCGATGATCTGCGCCTTGGGAGCTTCGGGGGCGACCGTGATTTCTTCTCCCGCGACTTTCTGTCGTACCGCGCCCTCGACGCGCTCGTTGTACGAGTCGTGATACTTGTCGGGCGTGAACGTCTCGGACGAAAGCTGCTCGATCAGCTTCTGCGCGAGGTCGTGCTCCACGTCGGTGAACTTGAAGGTGGCGCCCGTGTCGATCTCGTCGAACGCTCGCACCTCGTTGGCGTAGTAGAGTTGATGGAAAATCAAGCCGGACTTTCCGTAGGGCCGGATCAGGACGAGCTGTTCCTTGCCGCGCGCCGCCCACTGTCCTACGGCTACCTTGTTCTGCGTGCGCATCGACTCGCCGAGCAGCTGGTAGGCCTTGTCGCCGCCCTTGTCGGGGCCAAGGTAGTACGACCGCTCTACGAAGACGAAGTCGACGCTCTCGAGTGGCACGAATTCGGCAATCTCGATCGAGTTGGAGCGCTCGGCCTCGAGCGCCTTGAGCTCTTCTTCCTCGAACTTGACGAACTGTCCGCGCGCGTATTCGTAGCCTTTGATGGTGGCTTCCCGCGGGACCACTTCGTCGTCGACGGGGCAGAAGTACTGCATTTTCAGGCGCCCGCCGCACTTTTCATGCAGCATGTTGAAGCGAACCTGTTCGGAAGAAGCCGCCGTGAACAGCTTCACCGGGATCGAAACGAGGCCGAAGGAGATCGTTCCCGAGGCGATGGCACGAGCCGGCATGGGCGTCATGCTAGCCGAGGCGTTTCCACTTGACGAAAAGTTCAGCAAAGCAGAACCCAGCCAAGCGTTCCCCGGCGAACGACGCGGAGCCGAGCCGAGCCGGCGCGGGGCCGGATGAACCGAGCGCCGCGGGCGCCGACGCGAAGGATTCGCGGCGGCTCGATCGCTATCGGGACAAGCGCGATCCGGCGCGCACTATCGAGCCGTTCAGTGCTGAACGTCGATCCAGCATGGCTGGAACGCGGCGTGGCAGGTTCGTCGTTCATCTGCATGCCGCAACCCGCACCCACTACGATCTCAGGCTTCAGGTCGGCGGCGCGCTCAAGAGCTTCGCGGTGCCGCGCGGACCGAGCCTGAACCCGGAGCACAAACGTCTTTCCGTCAACACGGAGGACCATCCGATCGAGTACCTCGACTTCGAGGAGGTCATTCCCGCGGGCAACTACGGTGCGGGAGCGATGATCGTCTGGGACACCGGACGCGTGCAGTACCTCGAGGGCACTGCCGAGGAAGGCATCGAGCGCGGGAAGATCGATTTCGTCCTCACGGGCTTCAAGTTGAACGGTCGCTTCGCGCTGGTCGAAACCGGCAAGCGCAAGGCGCGCTCCCCGCGCGAAGTCAAGCCGGAGTGGCTCTTGTTGAAGAAGGTCGACGCCCACGCGAACGCGGAGCTCGACGCGCCGGATCAGAGCCCGCGGAGCGTCCTGAGCGGACTTTCCGTAGAAGAGCTGCCGCGCCGCGCGGAGCTCGCCGCGCGCTGGGAGGCCGACGCTGCGGCGCTCGGAGCTCCGGAGGGTGACATCGACGCGCGGCGTTTCACGCCGATGCTGGCGTCGCTGGAGCAGGCGCGGCTAGACGACCCCGCGCGGCTTTACGAGCTCAAGCTCGACGGCGTTCGCATCGTCGCGGACAAGCGTGGCGACACGGTGGTACTGCGCTATCGCAACGGCCGCGTTACGACCGACAACTATCCCGACGTCGCGCGCGCGGTGCGATCGCTTCCCGTAGAAAGGCTGATGCTGGACGGCGAGATCGTCACGTTCGACGACGCCGGCCGTCCGAACTTCCAGCGCATCGCGCCGCGCATTCACGCGCTCCGTCCCGCCGACGTCGCGCGGGCCATCGACGAAGTGCCGGTCTGCTACATCGCGTTCGATCTCTTGGTACTGGGCAGGCGCGTGCTCTTGGACGTGCCGCTCGTCGATCGCAAGCGCCTCTTGATGGAGGTCGTCAAAGGCCGCGGCCTGTTGCGCGCACTCGACCACCTCGAGCGTGACGGCCGTCCCTTGTTCGACCTCTGTCGCGCCGAGCGGCTCGAGGGCGTGGTCGCCAAGCGCATGCGCTCGCTCTACCGCCCCGGGCCCAAGCGCGGCGACGACTGGGTAAAGATCAAGTGCGACCGTGACGACGACTTCGTCGTGCTCGGCTGGCTTCCGGGCAAGGGGTCGCGCAAGGGGCTGGGAGCGCTCTGCGTCGGAAGCTTCGAGGGAGCCAAGTTGATCTTCCGCGGGCGTGTCGGCAGCGGCATGGATGCCCGGGTAATCGAGCTACTCGAGCAGCGTCTGCCCGAGCTCGCTGCGTCCGAATACCCGGCCGAGGGCGAGCCGCCGCCGGATCTCAAGGAGGCGCGCTTCGTTCGACCCGAGCTCGCGGCTCGCGTGCGCTACGTGGGCTGGACCGAGGAACGGCGTTTGCGCGCGCCCGTCTTCCTCGGTTTGCGTGCCGACGTGGAACCGAGCAGCTGCACGGTCGCTCCGCCGGAGGACGACTACCAGGAAGAGCCCGAGGCCGAGACCGAAGACGGCGGCGTGGAGGCGGCTGGAGCGGAGCCGTCGGCGTCGGCGTCCGCGCTGGCGAAGCGAGTCAGCGTGACGAACCGCGACAAGGTATTTTGGCCCGACGAGGGGTACACCAAAGGCGATCTCTGTGACTACTACGCCGCCGTCAGCGCCGTCATGTTGCCGTTTCTCGCCGGCCGCCCCGTCGTGCTCGTGCGCTATCCGGACGGCATCGAGGGCAAGAATTTCTATCAGTGGAATGCTCCCGCGGGCACGCCCGATTGGGTCCGCACGCTCGAGTTGCGCGACGAGGAGGCGCTGGAAGAGAAGGGCAGCAAAGCCACGTTCCTCGTCGACGACGTCGATACGCTGGTCTACATCGCGAACCTGGGGTGCATCCCGCTCCACGTGCTGGCGAGTCGCGAAACGTCACGCGACGATTGCGACTTTTTGACCATCGATCTCGACATCGGCGAGCGCCCGTTTCGCGACGCCGTCACGCTCGCGCTTGCGCTGAAGGAGCTCTTGGAAGAGCTCGGCTTGGTGGGTTTTGCCAAGACCTCCGGGCAGAAGGGGCTGCACGTTCTGATTCCCCTCGGGCCGCAGATCCGTTTCGAGTCAGCGAAGCTCTTGGTGGAGCTCATCGGGCGCCTGCTCGTCGGCCGCCACCCGGAGGTTGCCACGATGGAGAGGCGTGTATCCAGACGCGGAGATCGCGTCTACGTCGACACGGGGCAGACCGGAGCGTCGCGAACTATCGTGGCCCCTTACTCGGTACGAGCGGTGCCCGGCGCCAGCGTGAGTACCCCGCTCTACTGGGAAGAGGTGCACCTCGCGCTCGATCCCGGGCGCTTCAACCTGCGCACCGTTCCGATGCGCGTGACGGAGATCGGCGATCCGATGCGCGCGCTGCTCGAAGTGCGTCCGGACGTACCGGCGGCGCTCGAAAGGCTGGGGAAACTACTTTCCTAGTGGCGCTCAGAGCAGGCAGCGCTCCATCGCATCGAGGTCGCCGGCGGCCATCGCACATTGGAACTGCCTTCGCGAGACCTGCCGCGAGCAGTCGCGAAAGGCCGGATCGCGCTTGGCCAGACGCCGCACCTTGAGCCGCGCGGCCTCGCGCTCGAACGCGCTTGCTTCGGGGCGGTCCGAGGCGATGAGCCGGGCGGTGTAGCGATCGAGCAGGACCGCGCACTCCTGCTCGCCGAGCGGGCGAGCGCACGCGCCCGCGAGGAACGCGAGGAGCACGGAGCTTCCGAGGCTCGGTGCGGCGGCGCTCGATTGGGAACGCCGTTCTGGCGGTCTCAGTTCAAGCACTCGTTGATGATCTCGTCCGAGGAGTCCGCGTTCTGAACGCACTGCATCGCCTTGCTCGTGATGCGTTTGCCGACGCATTGCCCGAGCGTGCGCGTGTGCATGGCTTGCTTGGTTCGGTTGACCTCTTCGGCGATCTGTCGGCCCGACGAACCGTGCTTCCCGATTTCGAGCTCGGCGATGCGCTCGACGATGAGCTCGCATTCCTCCAGCGTGGCCGGGTGGCCGCAGCCAGCGACCGAAACGCCGAAGAGGATCACACAGACTGCACGCCGCCACATGTCGGCTCCACCTTTGTCTCCGAGCCCCGTCGGGGCAAGCGCTGAGCCTTTCGCAGAAATCTGGACGCCTGTACAGGTGCTGCTACTCTAAAAGGCAACATGGCGCGCGCGCGGCAAGAGGTTGCTGTTACCCGAGCAGCCACGCCCGAAGCATTGCTGCGCAAGGCTACACTGGCCAAAACATCCGGTTTGCGAGCCAAATACGCGCAGCGCGGGCTCGAATGCCGGACGGGTTTGGATCGCACGACGCGGGTCATGTTGCTGCGGCAGCTCTATCTCTCGGACATGGAGAAGCGGCTTTTCGGCGACGCCCTCAAGGTTGCTCGGGACATGATCGGCTTGAGCGTGATGCCGGACGTCGCGCACCAGGACGCTGCCCGCGCGTGCCTTGGCCTCGGTGACGTCGAAAACGCCGTGCACCACCTGCGCTTGGCCGGTCGCGCGTGCCCGCCGTCTCGTCGCGCCTTTCATCTCTGGACGTTGGGCAGCGCGCTTTATCTGAATGGGGACTACGCCTCCGCCGTCGGCGTTCTTGCGCGCGCCGCGCGCTGGGGCACCACCGACAAGCCGCTCTATCAGGCTCAGGCGGCGTTGGCCCGAGTCGCGGGCGGCGACGCCGTCGCCGATCTGCGCCGCGCACGCGAGCGCCTGGAGGACGCGCCTTGCGGCCAGGGCTACGGCCAGTTCGTCCTGGGCGAACTCTCCTATCACCTCGGCGATTTCGCGGCCGCGCGCATCTACCTGCGAGCGTTCGTCAAGCGCTCGACCGGCGGGCGCGTCGCGCTGCAGGTGGCGCTCGCCGGAGAAATCGCGCGGGCGCGCGGGCTGCTCGCGCGCCTGAGGACGGGGCAGCGGAGCGCGCGCTGAATCGCCTCGTTCCCGCCGCGTTCACCACGAAAATGGCCCCGGCCGGGTGCTGGCGAGCCTAAACGGCCTCTGCTAGCTTGCCCATGCCGATGGACCGCAGTCGCTCGTTGGCCGAGCGCGCGCTCGTGCCGTTCGCCCTGGTTGCCTTGGGGGTGCTCTGGGCGCCGCCGGCCCTTGCGGATTCGGCGGCCGGAGCGGACGCGTTCACGGCCGCGCTCGGGAAGGGACCCGTCTACGCCGCCCTTGCGGCGTTCGCGGGCGGGCTCCTGGTGAGCCTGACGCCGTGCGTCTATCCCATGGTGGCCGTGACGGTCAGCGTGTTCGGCGGCAGGCAAGTGCGCTCGCGCTGGCAGGGGGTGGCACTCTCGGCGGCGTTCGTCGCCGGTATCGTGGCGATGTTCACGCCGCTCGGCGTGCTGGCCGGCCTCACCGGCAGCGTGTTCGGCTCCGTGCTGCAGAGTCCGTGGGTGCTCGTGGGCATCGCGATCTTGTTTCTCGTGCTCGCGGCGAGCCTGTTCGGCGCCTTCGAGCTCGGTTTGCCGCCCGCGCTCACCAATCGGCTGGCTGAGCTCGGCGGGCTCGGCTTCCGTGGCGCGTTCGTTCTGGGCCTCGTGTGCGGTTTGATCGCGGCCCCTTGTACCGGCCCGGTACTGACCGGCATCCTCACGTGGATCGCCAAGACTCAGTCGGCCGGCCTCGGCGCCGCCGCAATGAGCGCCTTTTCCCTCGGGCTCGGAGTTCCCTTCTTCCTGGTCGGCGCCTTTGCGCTGCAGCTGCCGAAGAGCGGCGCCTGGATGGTGCACGTCAAGTCGCTGCTCGGCATCGTGCTCGTCGTGGTGGCGCTCTATTTCCTCGCGACGGCGTTTCCCGGGCTCGTTGCGTTCGTTCGACCGGCGCCTTGGTTCCTCGCCGTGGCCGCCGCCGCGGCGCTCGTCGGCGTATTCTTCGGCGCCGTCCACCGTGATTTCGCGGAGGCAGGCTGGGGTAATCGCATCGCCAAGTCGGTGGGTATCGTGCTCACGTGCGCCGGAGCTTTTCTCCTGTTGGCCGGCTTCAACAAGCCGAAGGCGACCCTATCGTGGCTGTACGTCCCGTGGGAGGACGCGCGCGCACAGGCGCTGGCGGAAAGCCGGCCGATGTTGATCGATTTCACGGCGGCCTGGTGCGTGGCGTGCAAGGAGCTCGACAAGCACACTTTCGCCGAGCCGGTCGTCGCGCAAGAAGCCAGCCGCTTCGTTGCCGTCAAGGTGGACGCCACGGACGACGAAGACCCGGCCGTCGAGGCGGCGATGCGAGAGTTCCGCGTCGTTGGCCTGCCCACGGTCCTGCTGTTCGATTCCGAAGGGCGCGAAGCGGCACGGTTCACCGACTTCGTCGCGGCCGGCCCGTTCCTGGAAGTCTTGCGCCGGGTCGACTGAAGCAGCCAATAGCTCACGGTTCGAAAGGGCCGGGTGCGGCTTTCGGTCGCTTGGGTGGCTCTGCGGGCGCCTTTGCCGGCGCCTTGGGTGCTCCGCCGGAACGCGGAGCCGCGCGCCGGGGCGGGCTCGATTTCTTCACGGGCTTCGGCTCCGGCTTCGGGCGTGCGTCGGCGGGCGCCGCGGCGAGACGCCCCGTGTCCGTGGTGACCGCCGCGGCGAGCTCCGCCAAAAGGGCGCGGGCGTCCGTCGCCGCGTCGCCCGCGCGCGCGCGCAAGCGGACGGCGATGCGCAGGGCATCACTCAAGTTCGCTCGGATTTCCGACTTCCTGGCGTAGCTCTCGGTACGAAATGCGACGTCGACTGCCGACTCCAAGCTCAGCGCTTCGAGCTGCATCCGCTCGAGCGCGAGCTCGGTGGATTGCGCCTCCACAATCAGGTAGACGACTGCTTTCGCGGTCGCTTCGATGGCCGACTGGAACCTCCGAGCGTTGCCTCGCGCTGGCCGGTTCGTGACGACCGCGACTTCCGACTTCGAAAGGTTGGCATCCCACGCGTCGCGCGCGCACACGTCGGCGCCGGACTTGGTCGACAGAATGAGCCGCATTGAAGCGCCGGAATTCTCGTGCTCGCGAGCGGCGCGGGCGACTGCTTCGATGACCTTCGGTCGCGCGACGTCGGCAAGCCCGAGATCGGCGGCGAGTTGGGCGCGCGCCGAATCCAGCGCGCGCAGAGACGCCGCCATGCGATTTTGCCGATCGTAGACTTCGACGAAGAACCGATCGAAACGCTGATTTCCGGTTGCATAGTAGCGACCCTGCGCGACCTCGGTGGGGCGTCCGCCGGCATGGTAGGCGCGGCACCCGGCCGCGGCGAACGCGAGCAAGGCCGCGAGCAGCAAGGCCGAGAGCCGGCCAGAGACGCCGGCGCGGGATGTGCCGTTCATGGACACCTCAGCTGAACGCCCCAGAGTTCCTGGCGCTGGTCTTCGTTCACGGCGTAGAGGCTGAGAGCGCGCGCGCCGCCGGCCCAGAGCGCCCCCTGTCCGGCGTCCACTCCTTCGGGGGATACGTCGAGCGGCCTGCCCAACGGCTCGAGCGCCGAGTCCAGCAGCGCGACGCGCACGCGATACTTCGCTTGCAGCCGTTCCGTCCATTGCAGGAGCCAACGCCCGTCCGGAAGCGCGGCGAGCGCCGGGCTCATCGCGTCGTGCTCGGCATTGGGGAGCGGCGTACGACGCGCCGCGGACGGCAGTCGATCGTGCGGAGCGCGCGCGAGCTCCACGTGCCAGGGCTCGGTCTCGGTACCACGGCTGGCGAAGGCCACTAAAATCTCGCTCGCCGTCGCCGCGATCGCGGGAGTGCCGACGAGGCGGCCGCCGGCCCCGATGCGCCCGAGCTCGCCGCGGGCGGTGCCGTCGCGATCGAGCCAACCCACGAGCACCGATCCGTCTTGCCCGCCCCGACGGAACGTCACTGCGAACCTTCCGTCCGGCGCGCGAGCGACGCGAGGCGTGGTGATCGGTTCCGCGCCGTCGCCGCGCCAGAGCACGCGCGGAGTCTGCCCGCGCGTCCAGCGCGAGAACCCCGCGTCCGCTACGCCGACGGTCGTGCGCGGCACCGTATCGATCGACGTTGGCCAGCGCAGCGGCGAGTCCGCGCGATCGACGGCGAACGACAACGGCTGCTTCGAGGTCAGCGGCGTCACGCCGGAAATCTCCGGGCCTTCGTCCGACGTGAATGCACGCGCAGCCTCGAGCGTGTCGGGATCGAGCGTGTAGCCCGCGGCGACGGTCGCTGTTTCCGCCATGCCGAGCGCGACTCGCTTGCCGTCGGCGACGGCTTCGAGCTTGAGGGGCACGGCGAGCGAAATATTCCGAGCCAAGAGTCTTGGTCGCGCCGTGACTCTGCATGCCTTCGGGGGGGCCGCGCGCGGAACGCTCGGCGCGGTCGCGGGCGGCTCTGCCCTCTCCCGTGGCGGCTTTCTGCCGAGGAGCACCGCGGCGAGCGCTCCGGCGAGCAGCGCGGAGAGCCCCGCGAGCAGGACGATGATTGCGCGGAGCCGGCGGG
>DASWGX010000371.1:0-3499 GCA_036393455.1 Polyangiaceae bacterium | reverse complement strand
AAAAACATCGATGTCGTAACGCACTGAAGCAGGGTCGCCCAATCGATGCGCCCCGGGGCGCTGCGAAACTCGGGGTCATGGAGAGACATCGTTCGTGCGTGGCGGGCAGCGAGAAGCGCTTCCGGTTCGTGCCCGCGGCTCGTGTCGCCGTTACCCGCTGGCGTAACACGGCCGCACGCGCCTGAAACGAGCGCAGCACCTTGCTCGCCGCTGAGCGATGGCTTCCCCCCCGGAAGCTGAGCACGGCATACGAAGCGAACAGCCGATCACCCGCCCGCACCCGCAGCCTCCGCCTATTGGGCGGAGGCTTGCGGAGAGGGAGGGATTCGAACCCTCGGTACCCTTGCGAGTACACATGATTTCCAGTCATGCACCTTCGACCGCTCGGTCACCTCTCCGGGAGCGCGGCGCGCGCCGCGCGGCGGAGAGAGTGGGATTCGAACCCACGGTACCCTCGCGGGTACACCTGATTTCGAATCAGGCACCTTCGGCCGCTCGGTCATCTCTCCGCGACGGAACATGGCAGGGGGCCTGGAATGTGTCAACGCTGTCTTCGGGCGCAAAACAAGGGTTTTTTGGCTTCGTCGGGGGGTGACGAAAGGAGGGCCAGCGGCGGGCTTGGACGCTATAGTGCGGGCGATGAAGTGGCGCTCGGCATGGGCTACGTCGCTCGCGCTCGCGCTCGTGCTTCCGGCGCTGGCAAGGGCACAGGGTGGGAGTGATTCTGCGCCGGGCTCGGTCGACGCCGCGGAGGTTGCCGCGCCGCCGCCCGGCGCGGAGGTGAGCGACGGTGAGGGGTCCGCCGAGGGTGCGCCGGTCGACGACGAGGTGTCGGTGCAGCAAGGGTCGGGTCGCGATGGGTCGCAAGCAGAGCCGAGCAGTGGGTCCGCGCCCGCCGCGACGCCCGAACCGGCACCAGAAGCGCCGGCGGTGGATGCGCCGGCAGCGGAGCCGACCGCAACGGATTACACGGCGCCGTCGATGGCGCTCAATCTGCCGGAGCCGGCGCGGGAGCGCGCGGCTCCGCAAGCTGGGGTGCAGTACGGTCACTTGCTGTTGGAGCTGGGGTTCGATGCCGGGCTCGGGGGTCGGCTCTCGAGCAACGGTGATTTCTTGAGGGATCAACAGCTCGATTTCGTCTATGCGTTCAATGGGTTTTTCGAGTTCGATCGTGCGTATGCTCTCGGGCTCGGCTTCGAACGGGCCGGGCTCGGAGAGGTGTCGAGCGGGCTCGATGCTCCGAGTGTCCGGGTGAGCTACGGCGCGAGTACGCTCTGGGGCGCTCTTCGCGCTTTTCCCTGGCGAACGGATGATGTCGGGGTGTTCGCGCAGCTCGCGGTCGGGGCGAGTCTACAGACGGTGGAAGCAGACGGAATTACTCTGGATAACAGTGCGTCGGTGCCGGCCGGTGTGTTCGTCTGCGATGCGACGGGCGGTCCGCACTTCGCGCTCGGGGCAGGCGCCGGGGTAGACGCCCGGATCGCGCCGCGTGTCGCGTTCTTGGCGGCGCTGGGCGGCGCGGCTTACCGCTTGAGCGATGCGGTGGTGGGGGGCTGCGCGCGAGGCGTCGGGTCGACGGCGGCGCTCAGCGCGCGCGTCGGTTTTGCGTATCACTTCGATCTGGGAAAGCTCTGAGCCCGAAGCCCGAAGCCCGAAGCCCGAAGCCCGAAGCCCGAAGCCCGAAGCCCGAGTCAAACGCGGTAGTTGGGCGCTTCTTCGGTGATGATGACGTCGTGGACGTGGCTTTCGCGTAGGCCCTGTCCGGTGATGCGAATGAAGTGAGCGTTGTTGCGCATTTCTTGGATGCTGCGCGAGCCGGTGTAGCCCATTCCGGCACGTAAGCCGCCGACGAGCTGTTCCAGAATCGATGCGAGGGAGCCGCGGTGCGGGACGCGCCCTTCGATGCCCTCGGGGACGAGCTTTTCGTCGGCTGTGCCGCCCTGGCCGTAGCGATCACGGCTGCCACGCTTCATGGCGCCGATCGAGCCCATGCCGCGGTAGACCTTGTAGCTCCGCCCTTGATAGAGCACGAGCTCCCCAGGCGCTTCGTCGGTGCCGGCGAAGAGTGAGCCGATCATCACGCTGGAAGCGCCGGCCGCGATGGCCTTGACGATTTCTCCCGAGTACTTGATGCCGCCGTCGGCAATCACCGGTACGTTGCCTCTTTCCGCGGCGTCCACGCAATCCGCAATCGCCGTGACCTGCGGTACGCCCACGCCCGCGACGATGCGCGTCGTGCAAATGCTGCCGGGGCCGATGCCGACCTTGACCGCGTTGGCCCCCGCGTCGACCAGCGCTTTGGTGCCTTCGGCGGTGGCGACGTTGCCGGCGATGAGCTCGACGTTCGGATGACGCTTCTTGGTGTCCTTCACGGCTTCGATCACGCCGCGCGAATGACCGTGCGCCGTGTCGACGACGAGTACGTCCACGCCGGCCGCGACCAGGGCTTCGGTGCGCTCGACCCGATCGTGCCCCGGGCCGATGGCGGCGCCGACGCGCAGGCGTCCGCGCTCGTCCTTGACGGCGAGCGGGTTGCGCTCGGCTTGCAGCAAGTCTTTGATCGTGATGAGGCCGACGAGTGCGCCGGCCTCGACCACCAGGAGTTTTTCGATGCGGTGCTTGTGCAGGAGCACTTGGGCTTCGTCGGTGGTGCAGCTCGGCCCCACGGTGACAAGCTTCGTGGTCATCAGCGCGCTCACCGGTTGATCGAGGTTTTTCTCGAAACGGATGTCGCGCGAGGTCAGGATGCCGACCGGCGAGCTTCCTTCGACCACCGGTACGCCGGAGATGTCGTGTTCGCGCATGACGTGCAGGACTTCGCGCAGGGACTGCGACGGGCGGACCGTGACCGGGTTCAGGATGATGCCGCTCTCGGCGCGCTTGACCCGATCCACTTCGTGTGCCTGCGCCTCGATGCTCAAGTTCTTGTGGACGATGCCGATGCCCCCGCGGCGCGCCATCGCGATGGCGGTGCGCGCCTCGGTCACCGAATCCATCGCGGCGCTCACGATCGGGATGTGAAGCTCGATCTTCTGCGTCAGGCGGGTCTTGACGTCGACGTCGGCCGGTACGACGTCGCTGTAGGCCGGCACGAGCATGACGTCGTCGAACGTCACGCATTCCCGGGCGTTGCGGTCAAACATGGCCAAGGTTACACGATGTCTCGCGGTTCGTCACCCCTCGGGGTCGCGGGACCGCCGCAGGATCATGATGGGAGCCCGGTTTTCTCGCTTCGAGGGCCCGCTCTCGACGTGGTAGCCTGCGCGGCCAATGGCAAAGTCGACCGAGGATCTCGAGGCTTATCTGGGGCGGCTGGGACGCCGCTTCGAGCGGCTCTCCGACGGAACGTTTCTGGTCGGAGCCGGCGCGGACCAGCCGCCCATCGCCCTCCGCGTCGAGCCGCCCGTACTGGTGCTCCAGGTGGCGATCGGCGCCGTGCCGGAGGGCGGGCCCGAGACGCAGGTCGAGCTGTTTCGCCGGCTGCTCGAGCTGAACTCGC
>DASWGX010000370.1:0-4424 GCA_036393455.1 Polyangiaceae bacterium | reverse complement strand
TCTGGAAGAGCGTCCCGAGGCGGCGGAGGGGCCGTTCTTGCTCGAGGAGCGGAGCCTGATCCAATCCCTTGCGGACATGTTGCGCACCCACGTCGAGCGCAAGCACACCGAGCAAGCGCTGAAGAAGGCGGAACAGAGGTTCTCGTCCGTGTTCATGGCGGCGCCGGTCGGTATCGTCATCACGCGCGCGGACGGCTGCCGCGTGATGGACGTGAATCACGAGTTCGAGCGGCTGCTCGGGTACACGCGGGAAGAGGCGCTCGGTCGAACGACGCTGGAGCTCGGGCTGTGGCCCGACCCGGCGTTGCGCGACGTGTACCTCGCGCGCAGCGCTTCTCCCGGCGGGCTGGTCGGATTCGAGGCGCCGATCCGCGTCAAGGACGGCAGGGTGCTGCCCCTGCGCATCTCCGCGCAAGTGCTGCAGCTCGACGGAGAGTCGTTTCTGCTCTCGGCGTTCGTCGACCTCTCGGAGCAGAAGCGCGCGGAGGCTTCGATTCGCGAAAGCGAGGGACGCCTGCGGCGCGTCATCGAATCGCCGATTCTCGGGTTCGCCTTCGGCGGTAGCGACGGCCTGGTCCACGAGGCCAACGACGAATACCTCCGCATCGTCGGCCGCACGCGCGCAGACGTCGCCGCGGGCAGAGTCGGCTTCGAAGCGTTCGCCGCGCCCGAAAGCCGTCAGTCCGGCGCCGCGAACCGCGAGAGCGCCGCAGTCTTCAAGTCGAAGGAGGTCGAGCTCACGCGCGCGGACGGCTCTCGCGTTCCCGTTCTCTTGGGCGTATCGAAGCTCGACGACACCGGGGATCGAGCCGTTGCCTTCGTTTTCGATCTCACCGAGCGCCGCGCGCTCGAGCGACAGCTGCAACAGGCACAGCGCATGGAGGCGATCGGCCGGCTTGCCGCTGGCATCGCGCACGACTTCAACAACGTGCTCTCCGCCATCACCTTGAGCAGCGAGCTGCTGCTCGAAGACCTCACGCCCGCGCACCCCAGCGCCGAGAACGTGGCCGAGATTCGCAAGGCCGCGGACCGCGCCGCGGCGCTGACGCGTCAACTCTTGGCGTTCAGCCGCCAGCAGGTTCTCGAACCGCGTGTAATCGATCTTCAGGATTTGGTCCAAGATCTGGAGAACATGCTGCGGCGCGTGCTCGGCGAAGACGTCGCGCTCGAAACGCGCTACGCGGCGTCCCTCGGCGCCGTCAGGGCCGACCCCGCCCAGATCGAGCAGGTGATACTGAATCTCGCCGTGAACGCCAGAGACGCTATGCCGGAGGGCGGCACGCTGACGATCGAGACCTCCAACGTCGCTCACGAGGTGCCCGCGGACGTGGGGCCCGAGACGCTGCCCGAAGGGCCGTACGTCGTGCTGGCCGTCACCGACGACGGCATCGGCATGGGTTCGCAAACCAAGGCGCGCATGTTCGAGCCTTTCTTCACCACGAAGGAGGCCGGGAAGGGCACCGGGCTCGGTCTCGCCATGGTGTACGGCATCGTCAAGCAAAGCGGCGGCGGCATCGAGGTCGCGAGCGAACCGGGCAATGGCGCTTGCTTTCGCATATTTCTTCCGCGCGTCGACGAAGCCGTCGAAGCGGCACCGGCGACGAAAGGGCTCACGGCGATACGCGGCAAGGAGACCATCCTGCTCGTCGAGGACGACCCTTGGGTTCGCCTGATGACCCGCAAGATCCTGGCCAGGCTCGGCTACCGAATTCTGGAAGCGGCGAGCCCGAAAGAAGCCAGAGAGCTTGCGGCCGTCTACGCGGGCCCGATCGACGTCTTGCTCACCGACCTCGTCATGCCGGGTACGAGCGGCCGTGCTCTGGCGACCGAGCTCGTCGCGCTGCGGCCGAAGCTTCGCGTTCTGTTGATGTCCGGTTATACCGACGACACCCTGATACGCCGTGGTTCCATGCCGCCCGGTTTCGCGTTCGTCCCAAAGCCGTTCACGAGCTCCGAGCTCGCGCAGCGCTTGCGCGCGGTGCTGGACCCAGGGCAGGGTTGACCGCCCCGGTTCGGGAATCCCGCGCCGCACGGCACGGGCAGGACGAAACCCGCCGCTCGGCTCACGACTCGGCGCGCGCGGCCAGCACCACGGGGTCGAAGATCCGGATCTCGCCGCGCGACGTCTCGATGAGGCCGCGCGATTCCAATTGGCGCAGGTGGCGCGTAACGACTTCGCGGGCCGTGCCGAGGTTCGCGGCGATCTTGGCGTGACTCGTGGTCACGACGCCCTGTTCGTTGCACTTGCGCGTGAGAAAGCTGGCGAGGCGTTGCTCCATGTCCAGGGTCGCCATTTCCTCGATCGTATTCATCAGGTCGAAGATGCGCGACGACAGCACGTCGAAAGTGAAGCCGCGAACGGCGGGATCCAGCTCGTGCAACTTCCGGTAAGAGAGCGACGGGATGACGGCCAGCCGCGTCGGCGCCTCCTCGTTCTCGACCCAGGCCGGGTAGCGCAAGTCGTTGAAGGCGCAGTTCATCGCGAAGATGCAGGCGTCGTGCGGTTCGACCGAGTAGAGCGTGACTTCTCGGCCCCTGGCGTCGATGTTGTAGATGCGCAGCACGCCTTCGAGGACCAGGTACGCGCCGGCGACCTTGTCGCCGCGCCGGATCAGGGTTTTCCTCTCCGCGACGTCGACCGTCATGAGTGACTGGTCCAGTTCCTGCCGCGCCGCGTGCGAGAGACGCTGAGTGAAGCGGAAACCGCCGAGCGTGGCCGAAGCGTCCATATCGATTCGTATACCCGCGCCGGCAGCTGGCGCCTAGCTCGGTGACCTCAGTCACCGACGCAGCCAGAGCGGTTCTCTATCCTGCACTTGATTCGGCTTGCGACCGAGCGATTCGGTCGAGCGGGCCCGAAGCTTCCCCAGTGAACAAGGAGCAGCGATCATGAAAACTTCAGCAATTTGGTTTGCCGGCGTTACCGGCGTTTTGGGATGTGGCGGCGGGGAAAGCGCCGGGACGGCCCCGGCAGGCTCGGGCGGCGAGGCGGACGCGGCGATTCTGATCCAGGTGGCGGCCGAGCCGGCGGGCGAAGTCTGCGACGCGGGCGGTCAGCGCGTCGCAATCGGCCGCGACGGCGACGGTGACGGCGATCTCGACGACTCCGAAGTCGAAACGACGGAATACGTCTGCAACGGTGCCCCCGGAAGCGACGGAGCCGACGGACCGAGCGGTGATCCGGGTGACGACGGCGAGCGCGGCGAGCCCGGGGCGGAAGGCCTGCGCGGCGATACCGGCCCCGAAGGCAGCTCGGGTTACTCGGCGCTCCTGCGCGTTCGGGACGAGCCCGAGGGGAACAATTGCGAAGCGGGCGGTCGACGTTTCGAGGTCGGCCTCGACGTCGACGACGACGGCGTTCTTCAGGACGACGAAGTCGATACCGCTGCGACGGGCTACGCCTGCGCTGCGCCGAAGGTCGTCTGCCAGGGCGACTTCGACGTCGTGACGGAGCTCGACTGGTTCGCGCTCGTTGCGCGTGACTGCGACACCATCGCGGGCGACCTCACCGTAGTCGCAACGACGCTGGCTACGTTGGACGGGCTCGTCGTGGAGCGCATCGACGGCAACCTCGACGTGCGCGGCAACGCGTCGCTCGTGAGCTTGCGCGGGCTCGACGACCTGGAAAACGTCGGCGGCTTCGTGCGCATCGCCGACAACGCGAACCTGACCGAGGTGAGCCAGCTGGCGAAGCTCGAAAGCGTGGGCGATCAGCTGGTCGTCTCGGGCAACGCGTCGCTCACGAGCTTGAACGGCTTGAACGCCGTCACCGAAGTGAACGGACTTTTGGCGGTCTTCGGGAACTCCTCGCTCGAAACCCTGAGCGCCTTCGAGAATCTCTCGTTCGTCGCCGGCTACGTCGCCGTCGTCGCGAACCCGTCGCTGGCGAGTCTCGACGCTTTCGGCAGTCTCGCGAGCATTGGCGCCTACCTCGACATTCGCGGCAACCCCGAGCTCGAGAGCCTGAGCGGCTTCGACGCGCTCGAAAGCGTCGGCGGATTCGTTCGCATCGATGCGAACGCTAGCCTCACGGACTTGACCGGTCTCCAGACGCTCGCGACGATCGGCAACGATCTCGTGATAAGCTCCAACGCCTCGCTGACGAGCCTGTACGGGCTGGACGCCGTCACTCGCGTCGCCCAGCATCTGTACGTACAGTCCAACGGCGCGCTCACGAGCCTGCTCCCGCTCACGACTCGTCCGCCCGACTTCTTGGAGGGCTTGCTATTCGTGCGAAACAACGCGGCGCTGTCGCAGTGCGACGCCGACGCTCTCGCGTCGTACCTGAGCGCCACCTGCAGCGACTGCGGCGGGAACGAAGCGTGCCCCTGACGGAGCTCCGTCGTGTTCCGAGGCCCCGGGGCTCGGCGCTGTGCACCGCGACAGGTCGGTCGACAGCAGCCCTTTGCAGTCGCGGGGGGGGG
>DASWGX010000369.1:0-2554 GCA_036393455.1 Polyangiaceae bacterium | reverse complement strand
CGACGCAGGCACCTTTCTCCAGGCACGTCTCCAGGCACGTCTCCAGGCGCGTCGGCGCGTGGAATGATCGCAAGGCGGCGAGCGACTAGAATCATCCGCGCCGGAGCCGCAGCAGAGAGCGCGCGGCCTCCCTCATCGCCTTTTCGCGCGGGCGTCCCTGCCGAGCTCTTCGACGCCCACGGTCGGCACTCCGGGGTCCGAAGTCGCGCTCGGCGCGGACTCTGGAGCCTTCGACGCGGGAAGGCTCGGCGCGGCGCGCGCCGGCACGAGCGGCGGCGCGCTGCCGGGCAGCGGCACGCGTTCGGCACGCTGCCCGTAGAGGAGCAGGACGACCGCGGCCACGCCGAACCCGATCACGCCGATCACGTAGCCGATCCACGAGCTCGAAGGCCCCGAACGCGCGATTTCCAACGATGAGGAAAACGGCGGCGAGCGGCTGGCGTTCGGAACGCTGGGCAGGGACGCCTGGCTCAGCTGACTCAGGGCGCTGATCTGACTCACCTGGCTCCCGGTCACGCTGGACGCCCCCGTGACCGTGATGCGGTCCCGACCCGTAGGCGTGAACGCGGAGTCGTTCGGCAAGAGCTCCTGTTGAGAGGCCGCGCGCGCGCGGCCTCTCAACGCCTTCAACGCGGAACGCACCGCCTTACGGCGCTGCTCGATGCGGGCGCCCGTCACGCGTTTCAAAAGGCCGGCTACCCCGGAACGCGGCACGACTATCCGTTCGGCGGAGAGGTAGTCGTTGAGCTCGCGCTCGAGCGCCGCCGCCGTCTGATAGCGCTTGTTCACGTCCCGCCGGAGCGCCTTGAGCACGATGCTCTCGAGCCGCGGCGGATAGCTGGGATCGATGCGCGTGGGCTTGGGAATTTGCCCCGAGAGCACCAGCTTGAGCGTCTCGACGTCGGTTTCGCCGCGGAACAGACGCCGGTTCGTGGTGAGCTCGAACAGCACGATACCGAGCGAGAAAACGTCGCTGCGGCGATCGACCGGCCTGCCGGTAGCCTGCTCGGGCGACATGTAGCCGAACTTGCCCTTGAGCTGTCCGACCCTGGTGGCCTCCGAGAGCCGTCCCATCGCCTTGGCCACGCCGAAATCCACCAGTTTGACGTCTCCACTCGTGCTGATGAGCACGTTATGAGGGGAGATGTCGCGGTGGACGACGCCTTCGAGGTCGCCCGCGGCGTCACGGAGCTCGTGTGCAGCGTGCAGTCCCGCGGCGGCTTCCGCGATGATGCGCACCGCGATCTCCGGAGGAATCGGGCGCCGCCGTCCCGCTTCGGCGATCAGCGTGTGCAGCGAATCGCCTTCCACCCATTCCATCAACATGTAAAGGACGTTTTGATGCTCTCCTACTCCGTACACGTCGACGACGTTCGGATGCCGAATACGACTGACGAGGTTGACCTCGTCGTGGAACATCTTCCGAAACTCCGGCTCGTCTGCGAGATCGGCGAGCATCACCTTGACTGCAATCAGACGCTCTTGCTCCGACGTATCTCCCTTTCGCCGCGCGACCCACACGGTCGCCATTCCGCCTCGGCCGATCCGCAGCAAGAGCTCGCAGTCGCCGAGCCATGTTCCTTTCGAGAGCTCGCTAGTCATCCGGGGCCGATCTGGGGGTCCGTTCGTCTCATACTAGGTCAGCTCTCGCGCCTGCCCCAGCGGATGACGCGAAGAGAGCGCGCTCCGAGACCTGGCGTCGTTGCCGCGCGCAGTCGACAGCCCCTGGGAGCAATGCTAACGACGGGCGCCGCCGGACAGCCCTTCCTAGGGCCAGCGTCCGGCAGAACGGGTCGCCATGAGAACGCTTCGAGAACAACTCGCCGGCTCCGACAAGCGCGGTGCCGTCGTCGATGACTGCTGCCGCGTGCTCGACCAGGAGGTGAGCGACAAGTCCGGCCTTGCGGGGCTTGCGGTCAAGGCGGCCTACAAGGTGGTTCAAGGTGTCGCACCGGGGTTCGTGCGCCAGGTCGTCGAGCATCTCCTGGACGACTTCCTCGATGCGCTCCAGCCGGTCTACGCCGAGTCACTGGAGCAGGGGATCGTACCCAGCAAGCACCTCGTCACCGAGAGCAGCCGCGTCGCCGATGCGCTGCTGAGCGTCACCGACCGGCGGGCCGAGAAGGCCAAGCGAGCGGTCATCAAGAAGACTTACGAAAAACTCCGTCCGGCCGCCAAGAAGCACGTCGAAGCCGCAGCTCCGCGACTGGGCGCATTGCTCGAAAACCATGCGGAGCAAGGTAGCGGATAACGCACAGCGTTGTATTCTTGACTCTTCCCATCGGAATACTTGACATTGGTGGCGCCTCGGCCCAGATCCAAGCGAGACCGTGTTTCCATGCAGTCCCTCGGGGGAGCTCGAATGTGCTACGCGCAAGCTCCTAGAGCTTTGTTCCTGGCAGCATTTTCGCGTCCGCCGCTGTGTGGGGAGCGGCAAGCCGCGAGAGAAAGGCCCACTAGAAACCGATGGCACAACATGCCCAAGGCGTGTCGCCTCCTGAAACGTTATCGAAACCACAGCGGGTCGCGGGTGCGGTCGTCCGCTTCGCGGGGG